>JACMMB010000182.1 GCA_014379305.1 Akkermansiaceae bacterium | reverse complement strand
CTGCACACCGTATTTTTTCCAAGGCCCGTAAGGCACCTGACCATCCTCTACAAAACGCCAATGGACCTTTGTCCCTGAATTGACCCCGAGGTAATCCCGGATCGAAGGCGACAAATCAATGCCTGCCGAGCCGTTCTGAGTCGCTTTTGGAGCTTTGTTTCCAAACACATACTCCCAATCATCCGTCACCCACGGCCCGCAGTCCTCCCACTGTGCGTAACAACTTCGCTTGTTATAAAAAATCTGCACCCACCTGCCTTTCAGAACCGTCTTGCCTGGCGCGGGCTGCATTCTCCGGAACCAGGGAATCACTTTCGCAGCCTCGGCCTTGTGGCTGCTCCAGCCCTGCACATCGTTATAGGGCAGGGCGATGTAAAACGGATTCAGTTTCGGCACGAAGTTTTTAGGCCGGAAATCCCCGCTCATATGGTTGGCGATACGGTTTTCCGGACTTGGATCGTCGTATCCTCCGAAATTCGTCGACCACGAGGTATCCCAGGATGATTTGCAATTCGGCGTGGGATTCCTTTCTGTCGGCAGCTCGCCACACCAGAAAATAGTTGCCGTCACATAGGTTTTCCACGGATACAGAATCCGTGAAGAGGGCGCTATCGGGCGAACCGGTGCAATTGGACGGCTACCCGTCGGAATCACCACCCTTGGTGCCGACCCCGCCTGTCCCTGTGCCGAAACCGAAGCATGAAAGATCATGCCAAGGGCAATGATACTGACTTCCAATTGGTGAAAAAATTTAGGCATCTGAAACCATTAAGCTTTGCTTGAACTCACTACTAGCCTGACCATGTTTGAGCTTCAAGACAAAGCGCGCCACGGACTCCGGCTAATCCCAATCAAATATCCTCCATCTCCGCCATTTATGTTGCGATACATCCTCTTACTTTCAGCTCTGTCATACCCCCTGTTTGCCGGCGAAAGCCGAAACTGGACGAGCGCGGACGGCTCCAAATCTTTTGCAGCCGAATACATCAGTCGCGAAGGAAGTCTCGTTACTCTGCGCCCCATCGGCGAAAAGGATCGCACCTTTGAAATTGCCAAGCTTCATCCGGATGACCAACGCTGGCTCGATCTCAACGCTCCCATCGCTAAACAAATCGAAGCGTTGCCCGACGCCCGGGCCGTTTTTGACACGCTGCTTTTCGGGGAAAGCAGGGAAACCGTCACCAAAAAGCTCAACGCCAGCAAGATCGTCGAAGCGACCATCGACAGTGCATATATGGGACGCACCGGACTCAACGGCATTTTCCGCACGCGGAGTAAAATTGGCGGGCTCCATTGCTTTTTATTCTTTGACTGGAGCGAATCAGGCAAGCTTCAGGAGATCACCCTGCAAACCGAGAATAAGGCAGCGGGAGAATACGAAGACATCCTCAAACCCTGCTGGAGCGAGTGCGTCGACCTGATCACTACCATCCACGGCAAGCCGACTCAAAAAGGCAGGATAGCACCACACGAAAGCCTGCAGGAGGGCCAGATGCTGGCAAGCCACCTCTGGAAACTCGAACCGGAAGGCTCGGTCATGCTCGGTTCCGCCAGACAGGAAAAAGGCTACCAAATCGTTGTCCGGTTCACCTGTGATGACTTAGCTAAATAATACCCGGTAGCCAACTTCACCTAAACCGCCTTATCGGATAAAATAACCCAAGTGCTCCAGCTCAAGCGCTAGATCCACATTGTTAACGGTCACATTCACCGGCACCTCCAACATGATTGGGGAAAAGTTCAGGATCCCTTGGATGCCGCAGGACACCAGCCGGTTCACAACCTCCTGGGCCGGACCAATCGGAACACACAAAATCGCCAGCTTGACCTCGTGTGCAATCACAAATTCCTCCAATTCGGAAACATCATGAACCGGTATTTTAAACTCCCGCGCCCGTGCCACCTCGGGCTGGGCGTCGAACGCGGCCACTACCTCGAAACCCTCTTTTTGGAATCCGTGATAGCGCAACAGAGCCGACCCCAGATTTCCCGCACCAACCAGAATCACCGGCTGCAAATGCTCTCGCCCTAAAGCCTCGCGAATCGTCGCCAGCATTACCCCCACTGGATAGCCCAGACCTCGGGTTCCGAATTGTCCGATATAGCCCAGATCCTTTCTTAGCTGCGCCGGCTTGACCCCTGCGGCCTTTGCCAATGTCGTCGAGCTAACCGTGGCCTGTCCATTGTCCTTCAGCTTTTGCAGGCAGCGATGATAGATGGACAAACGGTAGATCGCCTTCTTTGGTATATCCACCTTGTCCGATCTTTCCGTCTCAGCGTCCACTGCTCGTTTCACTTACAAATTCTCCGGTTGTTGCAACAAGGTTGCAACCCGCTTCAGCAGCATCCCCGCCCCGCCTCCATCAACCACCCGATGGTCGAAAGTCAGCAATAACTCAGCCTCGGTCGCGGGCACGAAGGCCTCTACCTGATCGCTCCAAACCGGTTTTTTCACCCCTGCTCCAATACCCAGAATCAGCGTTTCATTAGGCAGTGGAATCGGTGTCCCGGTCGTTAGTCCAAAGGTTCCGAAATTCGTCACCGTCGCAATTCCCCCTCTGGTGTCATCCTCCGTTAGACGCCTGCGTCTCGCCCGATCCACCAGATCGTCATATTCCGAAACCAAATCCGACAACGACTTCTGATCCACCTTCCGTACGGTCGGAACCACGACCCCGTCCTCGACCTGCACCGCCACGCCGATATCAAACGACCTCGGGTGCACCACTTTTTCGCCAATCAAATACCCCGCCGTCATTGGCTGCTCCTTCAATGCCAGCGCAAACGCCCGCAGCAAATACAACGTCAGTCCCGGCTTCGGCGATTGCGCCCGGCGATGCTCCAAGGCCCGGTCCAGTAATACCGGCAATCCAACCGTCGCCAAGGGCCGCGTCCAGCTCCGTCTCATGGCGTCCGCCACCGCCAGCCTCATCGGCGAGGCCGCCACACTCGGCCACGCCTCTAGATAATCCAAAAATCGCTCCAAGTCCTCCACCGTGACACGTCCGCCCGCACCCGTTCCAGCCACCGCCGAGATATCCGCTTCACGCAGTCCCATGTCGTCCATCCTGGCCCTCATTCTCGGTGAAATATAATGCGCTCCCATCACCCCGGTCGGCACCGGCAAGCCCTTGACCGTCGGAATAATGCTCGGATCTTCTTCATAAGAATCCCCATCGATCGCGAAATGCAGATTCTCCGTCTCAACGGACGATGATTCGGTCTGGCTGTTCTTTTTCCCCTCCAGGCTTTCCAAGGTATCAACCCCGGTGCGCGCGACTTCCTCCTCGGTCACTTCCAACAAGCCCAGCAGCGAACCTACCGAATACGATATCCCCTCCAGCGCCCGAATCTCAGCCACCAATCCGTCACACAGGGTTGTCACCCCCATGACCGCCTTGTTGGTTTCGACCTCGATAATCTCCTGATCGGTTTTCACGGAATCTCCAACCGCCACACCGAGGCGTATCACCGTGGCTTCGGCGATGGATTCTCCGAGCTGTGGCATCAAAATGGGGACGATGGGCATAATGTTTTTTGCTAGAAGGACAGTAATTTTCTCAGCGCCTCACAAATCGATTCCGGCGTCGGCCTGTGCGCCGCCCATAACTTCGGATGGTAAGGCACCGGCGTATCCCTCGCGTTGAGACGCTGTGGCGGAGCATCAAGCAAGTGAAATCCTTCCTCCGTCACCTTCGCCACCACCTCCGCAGTCACTCCTCCCCACGGAAACGCCTCACCGAGCGCAAGCAGGCGCCCCGTCCTCGCTACCGAAGCCAGCACCGTATCCAAATCCAATGGCTTCACCGAGCGCAAATCCACCACTTCGATTTCCCACCCGTCCGCTTGCAGCCTGTCAGCCGCCCGCACCGCCTCATGCACCATCGCGCTGTAAGTCACCACCGTGGCATGTTTGCCGGGCCTCGCAATCCGCGCCTGCCCGATCGGCAAGCCATCCCCGTTGATCGACTTCGCCTTCAGCCAGCGATACAAAAACTTATGCTCGAAAAAAAGCACCGGATCATCCAGTTTCACCGACTCGATCAGCATGTGATAGGCATCGGAGACCGTCGCCGGCGTCACCACCACCAGCCCGGGATACTGCGCATAAATCCCCTCCATGCTCTGGCTATGAAATGGCCCCGACCCGGGCGTGCCGCCTGATGGCAGTCTCACCACGATCGGAACCGGCATCCCAGTGCGGTAAAAATGCGTCGCCGCCTGATTCACAATCTGATTGAAAGCGATCGATGAAAAATCCGCGAACTGCATCTCGATAATCGGCCTCATCCCCTCGATCGCCGCGCCGACAGCCAGCCCGATCATCGCATCCTCGGAAATCGGACAGTCGAAAACCCGCCCCGGAAACTCCTCCGCCAGGCCCTTCGTCGCCTTGAATGCGCCGCCGAACCTTGCGATATCCTGACCGTAAAGAAACACCCGCCCGTCCTCACGGAGCACCTTCTCCTGAGCCTCGCGGATCGCATCGATATAAGTCACACTCACGTTGTTGATGCTGGGAATTTCGTCGAGAGCGCGGTCCAGTCCTCGCGATACGGATCGGGCGATGGTTCCTGCTGCGCCTGCGCCACCGCTTTCTGCACCTCCTCGGCGCTCTCCTCCTGCCAGGAAAAAATCTCATCCACAGTCGCATACCCGGCCTCCACCAATTGCCGCATCGCCACCTCGATGCAGTCGCGCCCGTAGTGCCCGGTCCGGGCCGAACTCGGCACATACGAGCCGTCGTCATGCTCGCCATGTCCCGCCAGTCTCAACAAATGCGCGACCACCATCTGCGGCCCGCCGCCCTCCCTCGCCCGCTTCACCGCCTCCCCGACCACCCCCGCACAAGCCAGCAAATCCGTCCCGTCCACCGAGTATCCCACCACCCCGTAACCACTCGCCCGCTCCACCAAATCCCCGCATGCAAACTGCCGGTGATTCGGCGTCGAGTATGCGAACTGATTGTTCGCCACCACAATCACCAAAGGCAGCTTCTCCACCGCCGCTAAATTCAGTCCCTCATGAAACGCACCCGTCGATGTCGCCCCATCCCCCACCGAAGTCGCCCCCACACTCCCATCAAGCGTCCCTTTCAGCCGCTTCGCAAACAACATCCCCGCAATCACCGAAACCTGCGCCCCCAGATGTGAAATCATCGCCGGCATCCCCATCTCCGGCCTGCCCCGATGGATATTCCCATCCCGACCCCGCATCGGCCCCTCCACCGAACCCAAATACGTCCGCGTACAATCAATCATCGCCTCCCCGAACGCTGTCCGCCCCGCCTGATCCCTGATCAGCGGCGCGTAACAATCTTTTCCCTGAATCAACGAAGCACCCAGCGCCGCGCTGATCGCCTCCTGCCCGCGCCCGAGATAGACCCCGCCCACGATTTTCCCCGCCTTGTATAAACTCGAAAGCTTGTTCTCCAGAATCCTCGCCCTCAGCATCGACCTGAAAGCCTCACGTAAAAAATCACCGTCCACCGGCATTCCATTGCCATAGGGTTTTTCATACGTAGCGAACACCCGTGAGGCTAAAACGCCCCGCCCATCCCCTGCAACCGCATTCCACCAACGCAACTCATTTGCCCCGCCTGCGCGGAAACCGCTATTGCAGCATTTTCCCCATCGCGCTACGATCCGCCCATGACTCTTACCACTACGGAGCATCAGACGCTGTTGAACCGGATCACCATCGACCCCGCCATTTGCCATGGGAAGCCGACGATTCGCGGCCTGCGTTATCCGGTAGAGTCCATATTGGAATACCTTGCAGGCGGTGATTCATTTGAAGACGTCTTGGCTGAATTTCCTGATTTGGATCGCCAGGACTTGCAGGCATGCATCCAGTTTGCCGCGCAGTCCCTGAAACTCTGAAGCCCTCACTTAGCTGGCGCATTCATCTCCAAAAAAATCCTCCCGCCATGCATCCTCCCAAGATCTTCATCTCCGCCACCTCCGGCGATTTGCGGGGCGTGCGCCAGATCATCAAGGAAGCCCTCCTCACCATCAACTGCCACCCCGTCGAGCAGGCGAACTTCGAGCCCGACGCCCGCACCGTCACCAACATGCTGCGCGGGAAAATCGGCGATTGCCAGGCCCTCATCCACATCTGCGGCATGCGTTACGGTGCCGAGCCAGACCTCGCCAGCCTCCCTTCCGGCCAGCCGCGCCGCAGCTACACCCAGATCGAGTATCACCTCGGCCGCCAGCTCCAGGAAGAGCGCGGGGACGATCACTTCCGCGTTTACACCTTCATCTGTCCCGAAAATTTCCCCTACGATGAGGAGCCGGACACCGAGCCAGCGGAAAAGCGCGCCCTCCAGCAAGCCCACCGCACCCTCCTCTTCGATGATCCCCACCTCCGCGAAAAACCCGCCGATCACGCGGAAATCCGCCTCCGCATCCTCGCCCTCCAGGAGCAGGTCCTCGCCCTCAAGCAGGACCACGCCGCACTGAAAACCGAAGTCATCCGCAACCGCCACCTCGGCCTCAAAGCCTTCGCCATCCTCCTGCTCGTCCTCGCCGGCATCTACGGCGGCATCCACCTCCTCCAGCGCGGCCAGCAGACCATCGTCAAAGGCCAGGAACAACTCGTCGCCGCCCAGAAAATCGATCCCGCCGGCCTCCGCTCCCGCCTCGCCGAGTCCTCCGAGCGCACCCTCCACGCAGAACTCGCCGCCGCCGACCGCGCCACGAAATCCGCCGACCGCGAGAAGCTCCGCGACACAGCCCAAGCCGCCCACGCCTCCCGCCGCGCCCGCATCGATGACCTCGCCGCCCGCCTTTCCGATCTCTTCGCCGCCGGCCAAGCCACCCCCATCCTCTCGGAAATGACCCGTATCCTTGAGGATGAAAGCGTCGATGCCGCCCTCGCCTACGAGGAAAAACAACGGCCCGCCCTCCTTGAAAGCCTCAAAGCCGCCAAGCAAATGGACCGCGAGCGCTACCGCCGCGGCCTCCAGCCCGTCCTCAAAGCCGCCCAATTCCACGCCACCAAAGGCGATTGGGATGCCGCCCGCAAAGGCTACCGGGAAATCCTCGCTCTCGAGCCCGACTGGCCGGAAGCCATCGATGCCTTCGCCTGGTTTCTCTTCGATGCCTCCATCCAGTCAAATCGCCACGGCACCCTCCGCGCCGCCCTCGCCGATGCCGAAACCATGCTCGAACTCGCCCGCCGCCGCGAAAGCCTCGCCCCGG
>JACMMB010000181.1 GCA_014379305.1 Akkermansiaceae bacterium | reverse complement strand
GAGGTAGTCTTCGCGGAACAGGAGGGTGCGATTGCCCGTCTTCGGCTGGTAAGAAAATAAGGCCGCAAAATCGAAGTGATACACAAGAGATACACTGTCATTTTGGCTCTGTAACTGATTGAATATGAGCGCAAAAAAATGGCGGACAGGGAGGGATTCGAACCCTCGGTGACATTGCTGCCACACACGCTTTCCAAGCGTGCTCATTCGACCACTCTGACACCTGCCCTTCGAAGGCGGGAAGCTAGGAAGTGCTCGGGATATGGGCAAGCTCATTTTTTGAAGGAATATTGTACCTTTGAAGGATTACCATTGTTCCAAGCCAGTGCGTTGGTCGAGGCCGTGCATGAGGTTGAAGCATTGGACCGCCTGCCCACCCGCACCTTTCACCAGATTATCCTCGGCGCTCATGAGGATGACCCGGTTGGTGCGCGGGTCGGTTTCCCAACCAATATCGATGAAATTCGTGCGGGTGACATGCTTGGTGTCGGCGGGTTTTCCGCGACCGAGCAGGCGAACGAACGGGGTATTCGAATAGGCAGACTCGAGGGCGAGTCCGATTTGTTCCGCCGCCACGGAAGGTCTCAGTTGCGCGGTGATGGTGGTGGCAATGCCGGAGTTGACCGGGATGAGGTGGGGCAAAAACGAGATGATGATTTGCTCGCCGGCGGCAAGGCTGAGTTCCTGTTCGATTTCAGAAAGATGACGATGTTTGGGGATTCCGTAGGCGCGCGCGCTTTCGTTGCACTCGCAGAACAGAAGCGGCAGATCGGCTTTACGGCCGGCACCGCTGATTCCGCTCATGGAGTTTGCGACGATGGTGCATGGATCGATCAGTCCCTGGCCCAGCAACGGTGCGAGCGGAAGGATGATGCTGGTGGGATAGCAGCCGGGCGAGGCGACGAGTCGGGCTTTTTCAATCGCATCGGCATGGATTTCAGGGAGCCCGTAAACCGCTTCGGCCAGCAAATCGATGGCGGGGTGCTCATGGTAATAAAATTCTTCGTAAGTTTCCGCAGAACGCAAACGGAAGTCGGCGCTGAGGTCTATGACTTTCAGACCTCGCTCGAGGAGGGCTCGGGCGATATCCGCCGCGACTCCATGAGGAAGGGCAAGGAAAGCCGCCGCAGCTCCGGATTCCGCGATAAGGTCGGGATCCGGTTCGCTAAATGTGAGGTCGGCGGAGCGTGCTTTGCTGAAGCGCGGAAAAACCTGATCCAAGCGCTTTCCAGCTTCGGCTCTTGAAGTTACGGCGACAAGATCCACCGCAGGATGGTTGAGAAGGATACGTAGTAATTCCATTCCGGTGTAGCCGCTGGCTCCAACGATGGCTGTTTTGATTCGGTTCACGGGGATTTTCATCTCAGGATTTTACGTGCTTGCCAATCCGCGATTCGACTGCTTGTTTTCCCGTCCCGCGATAAACGGGCTATGGCGCAGTCTGGTAGCGCGCCTGCCTGGGGGGCAGGAGGCCGTGGGTTCGAATCCCGCTAGCCCGACCATCTTGTTACGGATGGAGTGCCGGAAATAAAATCCGAAGGTTGAAGAGTTGGACAGGGGTGTTCACTTTCCGTAGGAGGATGCATGTTTCACATTGTTCTTCTGGAGCCTGAGATTCCGCATAATGCGGGGGCGGCGGGGAGGCTGGCCCTGGCGACGGGATCCTCACTGCACCTGATCAAGCCGCTGGGGTTTTCGCTGGATGACAAGTATGTCAGGCGAACGGGACTCGATTATTGGCAGGATGTGGATTTGCATATCTGGGAAAATTTCGAGGAGTTTCAGGCGGCAATGCCGGGTCGGGGCTTTTGGTTTCTATCCACGAAGGCTAGCCGCTCACCTTGGGAGGCGAAATTCGCGGCAGGAGATTGTTTGGTTTTTGGCAGGGAAACGAAAGGTCTTCCCGAACCCATGATTGCCGCCGCCGGAGTGCGGGCCTTGCGCATCCCGATGTGCCCGGAAGGGACAAGGAGTCTGAATCTCGCGACGGCTGTGGCGATTGTTCTTTATGAGGCGGTGAGGCAGCAATCGCCGGATTGGTAGCGGTCTGGCAAGAGGAGCAAGGTAATGGTATGCGCCGTGCTGACCTTGTTTCAATATATGGTGCTTTCCCCTTCATGTAGTTTTATCGCAGGTGACCATGGAGCGTGGGAGGTTACTTCCGTGGCTCCGGTCGCCGGGGAATGTCTTGAGCCGACACCATATATGGATATCCGGAATGGCTATGTCACCCGATTGCCGGTCGATTTTAATTGGCTGTTGCGCGGGGTGACGAGCAATCAACGGTATGTGAATAATGCCGAGCAAGCTTGCCTGATGACGGCGCAGCCGCAGTTGGGGCGCCCACATGCAACCTGCGCCGCATTGATTCCAGTGAAAAAGAATGAGACGTGGTGGGCGATGACACAGGAAGACCGGAGGGAGATTTTTGAAGAAAAATCCAAGCATATCGCCACCGGGCTGAAATATCTGCCGGCCATCGCGAGAAAGCTTCATCACAGCCGGGATCTGGGCGAGCCGTTCGATTTTCTGACATGGTTCGAATACGGGCCTGAGGATTCGGTTGCTTTTGAAGAATTGGTGGCTTCGCTACGCGAATCAGAGGAGTGGAAATATGTCGAGCGGGAGGTGGATGTGCGGTTGAAACGAACATCCGGGATGAGGATGGATTCCTGAAACTGCGCTTGGCTTAGAAGGACGATATCAATCTTCGACTTTGATCTGGCGCATTCCCTGGATTTTCAAGAGACGCGTTCTTCTAGGCGAGTCGGTATAAATCACCCCATCCAAAGTGATCGTTTTTCCGATGAGTAATTCAAAGTCCTTATCTGGATAATCGCCGCTGAAATCGGACTTGTGAATCACACCCCGTGGTTGTGAGGACTCGGGATGGGAAAAGTTGAAATAAAGGTGCGCGCGGGATTTGGAAAAGGTGAGGCTTGCCAAAACGCCGCGTAATTTAGCCGGTGCGCCGAAATCTAGCTTCTGAAATACAAAGGTGTCTTCGGGCGAATAGATATTTCCATTCAGGTCGGATGGATTGGCTGGTGCGGATAGTGGCTTCGCACCCGCTTTGTCGCTGATCACTTGGGAAATCTGCTGTTCCGCGTAATCCGTGGCAATTGGAGGAACCGTGGAGGTTTTATGGAGATAGACCAATGCCGCGGTAGATACGAAAAACAGGCATATCGCTGCTATCATAAGCTTTTTCCTG
>JACMMB010000180.1 GCA_014379305.1 Akkermansiaceae bacterium | reverse complement strand
GCCGATGTTGCGGAAGAGCATGTAAAGGAAGCCAGAAACCGTCTCGCTGCGGCTCTGGACAGCGGAAAGAGCCTGACGACTCGTTTTCGCGACCAAGCCACGGCAGGAACACGGGCCTGTGACCTCGCGGTGCATCAACGTCCCTATCAGGCTATTGGTGTTGCCGTCGGCCTTGGAGCGTTGCTCGGCTATCTTGCGGTTCGCGAGTGTGTCAATGGCAGGCATTGAACTCCTGGCACCATCCCCTTTGGATTCGCCGTGGTATGGTCACGGCGGATCCCTTGCGGGCTGAATTCTGTCTCAGAGGAACGTTGTCTGGATGCTGCTCTCGATGACGCCGTGAGCGATGGCGTGACGGGTGAGTCCTGCGGTATCGTGAATATCGAGTTTTTCCATCAGGCTCTGCCGGTGCTTCTCCACCGTCTTGATGCTGATCGTGAGAATGTCCGCGGTCATTTTGTTGGCATTCCCCTCTGCAATGAGTTGCAGTACCTCCATCTCCCGGGGCGTCAAATGCTTGGCGTCCGGCTTTGTCATGCCGGATCTTTTGAGGGTCAGATTCAGAGAGGAATTGAATCTTTTGGACATGGCAGGACTGAAATAGGATTTGCCGCGGTGGACTTCGCGGATCGCTTCAGGCAAGACCCGGAAGGCGGTTTGCTTGATCAAATAGCCGGCCACTCCCAGTGCCATCGCTTTTTCAATATAAGCGTCGTCGTTATGGGCGGAGAGGATGAGGATCTTCGTGACCGGATGCGTTAGGAGAATATGTCTTGTAGCTTCCAAGCCGTTGAGCATGGGCATGGCCACGTCCATCACCAGAACGTCGGGCGAGAGTTTGCGGGTCAATGCGACAGCCTGCCGTCCATCTTCCGCCTCGCCGACGATTTTAATGTCGGTTTCAATCTTGAGCAAGGACCGCAAGCCTTCTCTAACGATCATGTGGTCTTCAGCTAGCAGGACGGTGATTGGTTTCATTTGATTGTTGCGGTTGGTCGTTTGACAGATTTTTTGGAAAAATTCTTTTTTGTCGTCTCGAGTTCGGTATTGATCATCACCCGGACGGTGGTGGAATTTCCGGGTGCGGATTCGACTGAGAACACACCACCCACCATTTCGGCACGCTCCCTCATGCCTAGCAGACCGAGACGGTTGTTGGTATTCGGGTGAATGATCTCTTCTACCTCGAAACCATGGCCGTCATCTGTAATTCGCAGGGAGGTGGCATCGACGAGTCGTCTGATGCTGATTTCCACCTTACTCGCCTTTGCGTGTTTCGCTACATTCATCAGCGCTTCCTGGATGATCCGATAAAAAGTGGTGCGGATACTTTCCGCCGATTCTTCAATTGATGGAGAAATCTTCAGGCTGACACGGATTCCGGTGGTTTCCATGAAACCTTTGAGAAAAGCTTGAAGGGCGGGGATGAGCCCCACGTCATCGAGCACCGTCGGCCGAAGTTCCCGGGCGAATTGGTGGACAATTTCCACCGATCTTTCGACCATTTGGTGGGTGTCCGCAATTCGTTGCTGAAGACTGCCGAGTTCGGCGGTGGTCTCCTGGGCCAATGCCGCGACATGGACATTGATTCCAACCAACGTCTGAGCGATGACGTCATGCAATTCGCGGCTGATGCGTTTCCGCTCGTCCTCTTGGGCGTGGAGGATCTTGTGTGACATGCCGCGCAATTCAACCTGTTGTTGGAGAGAGTGCTCCAGCAGGCGGCTTTGGACATATTCGGTCTCGTGTAGCTTCTCTTCCATCGCAAGGCGGTGAACGATCTCCCGCTTCAGTTTGAGATTGGAAGCTGCCAATATGTCCAGACGCCGTCGGGCGGACTCTGCCTTGATGCGCTCCGTGATATTGTTGAAAAAGCAAACCAATGCCAGCTCTCCGCTGGGCAATATGACACGCTGGATCTGCCATTCGAAAACCTCTCTCACTCCGTTGTCCAATCGTCGCTTGGTAATGCCTGTCGATTGAAAAGACTCGCCCGTTTCGTAAGTGTGGAGGAAACGGGCGATTGCTGTATCTGCATTTCCTTTCGCCCAAAGAAGATGGATAATTTCTGAAAAATCCCGTCCGATCAGAGGATGGATGTTGTTGAAAAATCTCAAAGCCAGGGGATTGGCTTGTAAAAGACGAAGCTTGGCATCCAAGACATAGACGCCGACGGGAACTTGTTCGATGAGAGCGAAAAAAAGCGCTTCGCTTTGGCGCAGGATGATCTCTGCCAGCTTGCGCGCCGTAATGTCCCGGATATTGCATTGGATCACGGAGCGGTCGTTCTCCTGATATAGATTGGCGACGACCTCCACCTCCTGATGCCTGCCATTTTGAGTTTTCAGAGGGAGATTTTCATAGCGAACCTCCAGAGTCTTTTTCAGGTTCTTAAACATTTCCCGGCTTTTCGACTGATCCTTCAGTAAACCGATTTCGTATAGTTCTTTCCCCACCAACTGCGCATGTGAATAGCCAAGTAGCTTTGTCATGAACGGATTGGCCTCGGTGATCTTACGAGTTTCGGGATCGAGAAGGAGGACTCCGTCGTGCGCGGTTTCAAAAAGACGACGGAAGCGGATTTCCGATATTTTCAGGGCATTCTCATCACGTTTTCGCGCGGTTATATCGACCATCGAAACGTTACATTCACAGCCATCCGGCGTGCCTTTGAAATTGAGGGTGACCAACTTCGCTGGTAGATCTTTGCTCAAGAGCTTCAAATCCATCGATTGTTCAGCTCCTTCATCGAAGGCCTGTTTGAGAACTCTGGCGAAATCGGCGCGCATTTCTGGGGCAATCTGTAGGGCGAAGGATCTGCCAAGCAATTGGGATCGGTCGATTCCGATCAGTGCGGCGCCAGTGAGATTTGCCATCCGGATGCGATAGTCCGGGGAGAGCGTGAAATAACCGACCGGAGAGAAATCATACAAATCCGTGTATTTCTCGCGGACAGACTCCGCTTCGTCGCGCGCAAGGCGCAATTCCCCGATCTGCATTTCAAGCTCGATCTGGTGGACCTCCAGCTCGTGAAGCAACCGTTGGCTATGGTTCTCGGTTCGTGGAACGGTGGTCTTTGACTTGCGTTTCGACGTTCCGACTTCGGCACGACGGCGCAGCTCGGTGAGAGCATCTGGGATTTCTGGCTTATTGGGCATGATGATGTTCAGGGTTTGGAATTGCGGGACGATTTACCCGCGCTTTTTGTCCTCGGCGCGGACTTCCGGGTTTCACTCTGTTTGCTTGCACTGGTCGTTTTTTCGCCAGGCATTTTTCGAGACCGTCCTGAATGTCCTGCATTTTGCACTCCAGTGCTTTGGCGACAGCTCGATACGCGAGTGACGCGCCGATGCCCACAATGGGAAACGCCACACTTGGTAGTGGAGCCGGGGCCTCCGGGAAAGCCGTAGAAATCGGCTTCTTCGAGGGCCGTGGCAGGGGGGCTTTTTCGTTCATGGGTGAATTCAACGGAATTCCAGCCTCCGAGAACACCTGCAAATTCGCAATTAGGGTTTCAGCCCATGGATAAGCACCGGCTTGTTGCCAATAATTTTCTCTGGCGTCAGTTCTTGAGAACGCTTTCCCCGCAAAAATCAGACGGGCCGGACAGTGGAAAATCGACCGGACCCGTGACACAACCTCGGGAGGCGTCAGCCAGCACCAGCTTCGGCTCGCAGGCCGGCTTGTATGACACGTCTTGCCAGTCGGGAAGGTACTTCCCCGCGCTTCTCATCGGGGTGGCAGGTCCCACTGCCACGGACCGACACGGTCCGCTCTTCCTCTTCTATTCTGAAACCCGCAGTCGCGGAGGGTGGCTTTGCGAAACAAGCCCAGCCACCGACCAGCACGGTGACTCAGGAAAAGGGGATGGTTCCTTTAAGGGTTCATTAACCCATCGGTAAATTGACATCCGCTCGGTTTCCGAAATGATCGCGGCAAAGGGGTGCCCTTCGGAAAGGTCTTGCAATCGGTGGCGTGCCGGTCCCTCGGCCGTGTCCGCCTCAAAATTTTCCCGGATGAATTGGATGAGGGCTTCGGCGGATGTCGCCCGCTTCATCCAATTGTCCGCGAGCCGCCGGATGACGTCGTCCGAGTTTGATTTTCGCTCCGCAAGATCCGTCAGGGTTTTTTGCCACGCTTCGCCGATCCCGTCCGTTTCCAAGTGGAACATTCCACGCAATAATTGCAGTCGGTGGAACTGCCATTTGGCTTCCAACCTCAGGAAGATCTCGCGGTTGGTATGCTTCTTTCTTTATGGGGAGTCTGCGGCAACTTGGGTTTTGATTCGAGCTGGTTCTCCAATCAGAGTTTTCCATTTAGGGCTGGGAACCGAAAGCTGCCTAGGGCTGATCTTGTTTTCTCCAGTGCCGGCTTCGGGAGTGATAGGCCGTCAGGCCGTGCCAGCTTCGGTTGATGGGTCGGCTTAGATGGCACTGGCTATCCCGGCTCGGTCAGAGCCGGGTGGTCTGGATTTTTCAGGATGGTGAAAGTTTCTCGGCCATCGGTGCCAGCACAAGCGGAGGCAGGGTGTCAGCCAGCACCAGCTTCGGTTGGTGGGTCGGCTCAGATGGCACGCTACTCCCGACTCTTTGAGTTGGGTGGTCAGGGTTTTCTTGGGTGAGGTTCTCAGCCACCGGGTCAGCCAAAGAAGCGGCAGGGCGTCAGCCCGCACCAGCTTCGGCTCACAGGCCGGCTTGTATGACACGCCCTGTCAGTCGCGCAGGTCTTCCCCCGCGTTTCTCGTCGGGGCGGCAGGTTCCACTGCCACGGACCCCAGTATGGTTGGGCCGCTCTTCCTCTTCCATTCTGAAACCCGCAGTCGGAAAGGTGGCCTCGGCCAGCAACCGACCAGCACGGTGACTCAGGGGTCCACAGGATTCCCCGCAGCCACCGGGCGCACACATCGTTCCGGAAGGGAAGGACACTTGACCAACCCGGCTATGCCGTGGACAGGGCACCGTCTCCCCTAGTCAGGAATGCAAGCCGCGGACTCGCAGCCTCCAGCCCGATCGCCAACCTTGGTTGGCCCGGCAGGTGACCAGCCAGACCGTCAGGGCGCAGCGACAGGGCACCAGCCGCTTCGGGCAAAGAGGCGAGGACCGCAGGCGCAGGTGCGGGCGGGCACGCCACAAGACGAGCGACCATCAGTCGTCTGGCGTCCACTCAGAGGGAAGGTTTCCTTCGGACCTTTGGTCCACCCTCGGATGGTGATGACGTGTCACGCAAATAGGAGTCAGCGGCTAAGCGCCTCCGCCCTCCTGCCCCCAGCAAGTTGCCAAGTCGTTCGTCAGGACGCGCGGCACGCAGACTGGGGGTGAAAGGACACCTATCCCCGACCAGCAGGAAAACCATAGCTAGACCGTCAGGCCGAAAGCGGCAGGGTGGACAGTAGGAGGTGGCGAAAGAACCCAGGAATCCGCGGAGTTGGATGATCAGGGTGATATGAGGGTGTTCCACGGGGCAAGGATGCATAAACGTTGGTGCATGCTATCTTGCCAACCAATTACATAATCGTCTCCTGCACGGTTATGCCCTCTTTTTGACCTCATCTGTAGTAGGTCGGAGAGGGTTCGGGTCGGCTTTCGGGCCGGAAACGATGCGGTGACGTTATTCCTGTAACGAAACCGCTGTGGTGGTGGGTCTTATGTCGCCAGTTTCGGGCGGCAAACGATGTGGTGTTAAAAGGCGGATTCTGATGCTTTCCGGTCCAGAAATCTAGCGCACCTCAGATTGGCGCAACAGGATTTGAGCGTCCATAGGATCGCCCCTGTGCGACAGAGGGGGCGGCTTTATCGAATTTCCATGAGCACCGCCGTTAAACTGTCAAGGCGCTGGATCTCCGGCCATCGCAGTTGTGGAGGAGTGTTGCTTTCGAGGGTACAACTGGACGTGCAACCTCAATACCGAATTTGGTGAGACAAGGGTGAGTGACCTTTTTTCCTGCTAGGCTTTTCGCTAGACTCAGAAGGCGCTCAAACCCTTATGGAATATGGCGGAGAGTGTGGGATTTGAACCCACGGTGAGTATTACCCCACGTCTGATTTCGAATTCGTCACATTGTCAAAGCGAGATATTCGAAAAGTAATCCCTGGTTTACTCTGGAGAATTTTGCCAAGAACATCTGAATCATCGGACCATCCACATTCAGGCCCACGAAATCCCAGAGTCGTTCGCGAAGCAGCCCGAAGTCGTTCTCATGGCAGGCGAGCCATTCCTTGGGATATTCAATAAAGGATGCGATGATTTCGTGGTGAATTAGAGAATTTGGTCTTGGATCGTATAAACTTCCGTGAACGAGCAATGAGGAACTTAATAAGGTCGCCCTAATCTTGGGTGGCATCCTCGACCGAATGTCAAAAGCCATTCCGGGATCTTCCGCGGCGCATAATCGCAAAATTTTGGGTGATAGTTCGGTCGCGCCATAATTGAGCAAAACTTCTGGGAATTTCTCGGCGGCGGATCTGATTTGGCGCCTGGTCATGTGCGAAAAGGCATACATGATAGCGCCATTTGGACTGGCCTTGATGCAGGCTTTTATCTGGGCATCCGAGAGTCGGCGCTTGATGAACCTGAGAGCGTTATAGGGCGTTTTGCTGGTGTACTGGGCAATCTCAGAATCGGTGGCAAGTTCGGGAAAGTTTTGGACCAGTTGATCCGGCGAGGAGGCGCGCCAAGATGCAAGTAGCGCGGCAAAAGAGATTTCAAACCAGTCAGGACAAGAATTGAGGGCCCGATCTCTGAGCCATTCATCGAGTCGGTCGATCCGATGGATAGGTTCTGTCCGACTTATTTCGATTTGCCGGCAGATCTCTTTCAGACTAATAGGCACTGGGCAATCAAAGGTGGCCGGCTCCGAGGATTCACCGATTCTGAAACAAGCCCACCTTTCTTCTGATGCTTCAGTTTCGCGCTCTGAAATAATCACAAAATCCAGAGGTAGCACATCAATAAGGTAAGCAACTTGGCCACCGAGACGATGATGCAAGGTGATTCCCCGCTGAAGATCCAGCTCTCCCCATCTGTCAAGGTAGACGCGGCCGATGTCATACTGGCCTCTTGGGTCATTGGCTGATTCCGACGTGAAAACGATCCGTGCGGTTCCGTTGCCAAGTAAATAGTGCGAGTGATTCATTGTGCTTATCGTCGATGTTTTTTGCCGTACAACTGAAGGGGCTTTTCACTGAACTTTCCTCCATCATAACCGGAATCCTTATGGCAAAATTCGCCAGACCCACGATTTCGAAATCGGGATGAGGTAGCGGCTCGAAAGGCTATTTACCACAAAAAGTGCAGTAGATAGGATAGGATAAGATAGGATGGAGAGATGCAGTTAAGGTCTCCCTCCTTTACCGCGCCCTAAATCATCGAGTTGCCTCACGCAAAATCGCGGAGAACGTCCAACGTAACGGATTGGCGTAATGAGTCCTTGAGCGCAAAAATTTGCGAACGTACGGATACAGACTCCAAGTCGGATAGCTGAATCTTTCCGGCAGAGTTCTTGAGGTGGTGGTGGAATTGGTTTGGGGTAATACATTTTGAGTGTCGTTTTGCGGCATCGACACTCGTATCCCTTTAACCCCTACCGCTTCCGCAGGGGCACCAGTTCTAAGGGGGAATTTGCCCCCACGCTTTCGCTAACCGGCGTCGTCCCATTCCACTTGCCACAGCGGGGAGGGCGGGTCCTTCTCGACGAAGGACTTCGAGGGCATGGTGCCGCATGGCGCAATTAACGCAAGAACTATTTTGCAAAAATTGATGTTTAGGCAAAATCACATGGATTTCTGCCGTTGGCCGATCAGGGGCCAGAGGAGTGCATGGCTCTTACACGGAGTAACGAACAGACGTGTGTCAGCCAGTCGGACCCCAGGTTAGGTGTGTACCTCCAGAATCAGGGAACGTCTGTTTAGATCAGGCCCTCGGCGTAGGCCGCTTATTGTCGCTGGTGGAGCTCGCAGGCTTTAAGGAAACGCATGAAGCGATTGCGGCTCGTGTTCCACCCGATAAAACTATTTCAGGAGTTAGCTGCCAGAAAGTATCCGCTTCATCCTGTTTTACGGTCCAGTTCCAATAATGTCCCTCAACCACGGATGGGCTGTTTCCCATCTCACGCGCAACCTCCGAAACGGATTTGAGCACGCAGAGGCGGTAAGTTCCAAAGCAATGCCGGATGATGTCTTGGTGCCATTTCATCCCTTTCGGCAAATGGATCTTTTTCCATTTGCCGAAGTTTTTAATGAACTCGGAATACGTCACCGGACCGGAGAGAGTGCCACCTGATCGTTCACGGATATAGCCGATCCATGTCTGCAAAATGGGCCGCAAAGGGACGACGCGGGGGGTGTTGGTTTTCGATAACTCCGCCGAAATCTCGACGCCCTCACGGTGGATATTCCCCCAGTCCAGCCAAACGGTTTTCTTTTTCCCTTCGGAATTGATTCGCTTATAAAATTCTGATTCAGGTCGTATCCCGGCGAAGAGGCCGATGCACAGAAATGCCAGAACCGGCCAATCTTCACTCTTCACAGCGGCCTTGAGCAGCAAGGCGATCTCATGGGCAGAATAGGTCTTGGCAACGCCTTTCTGCTTCTGCATGCCAGTCCCTTTACTCTTCGGTGGTTTTTCAGGCATGCTGATTCCAGTCCAGCCGCTAAAGACAGCCCAGCGGATCCAGCCGCCAATGTTCCTTTCATGGTTTTGGCGGTCCGCTTGGCCCGTTGTCAAATTGTCCAGGTGTTTTTTGATGTCAGCAGTGGTAATATCTCGCATCGGGGTTTCATCTCCTTTGGGAAGTGTCGCCAAGAAAGAATTTACCTTTTTCCGCAGATCTGCCACGTACCGCGGCGCATTATCAGCCCGTGTTTTCGCTGCCAGAAAGAGCTTGAGGCACTCGGATGCGGTTCCCACCCGTTTCACGGCGCGTAGGCGCTTCAGTGCCTCTTCGGCTACTGTAACGAGCGATGTATCCAGTTCAGCCAGCGCGTCGTCTAGCTTGGACCAAGTGCCTACACGGGTTGTATCCAGTGAGTCCGCCAAGCGGCCATGGGCGGCATGAGACGCTTTCCGCTCCCGATTCCAGGCATCCGCTTCTGATTGTTTCTGAACGACCTTAAATCGTCGTTTACGAGTCGATGAATCTACCCAAGATCCCCGCAACGAACCATTTGTCTGCTCCTTAAAAACGACCTCCTTCATTTGCGCAGGGTAAAACAAAGTTGACGCTTGGAAAGCCTCATGTATAAAAAATGTATAAATACATTGAAAATGGCCCTACCCTCGAAGACTGTAAATCTGCTAGCGAAAGCTTACGTTGGTTCGAATCCATCTCTACCCACCATTTTCAAAGTCAACGACTTGGGGAGCCGAAAGGCTCCCTTTTTTGTTGGAGGTGAAAAGCGCCTGTCCTCACTTTTCAAATCTCGAACCAGGCCCGTCGGTCGTGGGGAGTCCCGTTTTGGCGCTCGTATTTGGGCGAATTCAATAAATAGGCTTTCGCATGCCCAGAAAGTCCACTCAACCATTGGATCGTCGAACTCCCGGAAATGGCGAGGCGGCGAGAAAATCGGGCCGGCGTCCTTCTGAGAAGGCGCAACAATACAGCTGGTATCGTGGGATTGGAGGTTTCAGAAACTGCTCCAATAACCCTTGGTGGAGTAATATTGATTGGGAAGAAGTGACCAAAGCAAACAAGGCCAAAAGGAGTATCGAGCCCGAGATACGAAACCGCCGCAACATGCACCCGGTTTTGTGGGCACATACAGCATTTGTAGCGGGGTGATCAGTGTAGTTCTGGAAAACGGCAGTTCCGCTACCTTTGAGTTTGAAGGTAATGGTGACTTTACTCGTGATGGTGAGAGACTTCCTCGAGTTCGTTAAATGAGGTTAGCACATTAAACAACGTAAGCGTCCTAAATTCAGCCCGTCAAACTCGCCGTGGCGGAACGAAGGTTAGGCTGCGCTTTCAGCCGCGGTCCTGCGCTCATCGGCGATGTGCGGGCGGGGGTCAGCGCGGCGGCTTGCTCAGGGGTGGCGTTGGGCGGCAGGCGCTTGATCACTTCGACAAGGTAGTCCTCGGGATCGAGGTCCTGGGCGCGGCAGTTGGCCAGCAGGGTGTAAATGAGGGCGTTGTTCGAACCGGCTTCGAGACTGCCGAAGAACATCCAGTTCTTCATGCCGAGCTTGGCGGGCCGGAT
>JACMMB010000021.1 GCA_014379305.1 Akkermansiaceae bacterium | reverse complement strand
GGCCGCTCTTCTCGGACGAGGAAGAGGAGGGGGATCAGCAAACGGGCTATATCTATATTCTTCGGAGTAAGTCGGAGCATGCGTTTGTCGCGGAACATCGGTCTGTGATTCACAAGATCGGGGTCACCGGCGGAGACGTGAAAGCGCGGATCGCCACTGCGAAGAAGGATCCGACCTATTTGCTGGCGGATGTGGACATCGTGGCAACCTTCAAGCTATCCAACATCAACCGGAAGAAGCTTGAGGCATTACTTCACCGGTTTTTTGGAAGTGCTCGGTTGGACTTGGAGTTGAAGGATCGTTTCGGTTCGCAGGTGGAACCCAAGGAGTGGTTTTTGGTTCCGCTGGATGCCATTGAGCAGGCGATTGAAAAGCTCAAGGAGGGAAGCATCGGCAGTTTTCGATATGATTCGAAGAAGGCGGAAATTGTTTCCATATGAGCTTGTGGAGCACTACGAGACGCGGACGAGCGTGCTGGAAGGCAAGGCGGGGGAGAAAGTGCAGAGTGATCAGTGAGCAGAGATCAGAAAAGAAATAACAAGCCACCAGGCGGAACTGGTCATCAACCGCGACCAGCCGTGTTATATCGGAACTTGCGGGGGAGTGGTTTCAGGCTTACCGGAGACGAAATTGAAATGCATATAAGCAATTTCAAATACTACTAAACCGATATGGAGAATCCGAACGGGGTGATGATGCAGTTTTTTCATTGGTATAAGGCCCCGGACGGGACTTTGTGGAATGAGCTGAAAGAGCAGGCTGGAAGTTTGAAGGAGGCGGGGTTTACGGCACTTTGGCTGCCACCGGCGTATAAGGGAAACGCGGGCGGCTATGACGTCGGCTATTCGGTGTATGACATGTATGATCTGGGTGAGTTTGACCAGAAGGGTTCGATGAGGACGAAGTATGGGACCCGCGATGAACTGTTGGCGGCGGTGAAGGCGGCGAAGGAATCCGGCTTACAGTTGTATTGGGATCTGGTGCTGAATCACCGGATGGGTGGGGATGCGGAGGAGGAGTTTACCGCGACGCCATGCGGCAGCGACAACCGTCACAAGAAATTGGGCGAGCCGCGAACGATCAAGGCCTATACCCATTTCACGTTTCCCGGCCGGAAAAAGAAATATTCGGAGATGGAGTGGCACTGGTGGCACTTCACGGCGACGGATCACGATGGCAATCATCCGGACAGCCATGACGTCCTGTTGTTCGAAGGCAAGGAATTCGCCAGCGGGGTGGATATGGAGAAGGGATCGTTTGATTTTCTCATGGGCTGCGATGTGGATGTGAAACATCCGGAGGTGATCGATGAGACCAAACGATGGGGCGAGTGGTTCGTCGATACTGTGGAATTGGACGGGGTAAGATTCGATGCGGTGAAGCACGTGGAGGCCGGTTTTTTCCCCGACTGGCTCAGTCATGTGAGAAATTACGCGAAGCGCAGGATCTTCGCGGTGGGTGAATACTGGTCTTATGATATCGATGCGCTGCACCACTTCATTTCAGTTACCAATGGCGATGTCGCGCTGTTTGACGCGCCTCTGCATTTGAATTTCTCGGAAGCGAGCAAGTCAGGGAATGACTTCGACATGTCGCGGATTTTTGAAAACACGCTGGTTAAGAATGAGCCGGTGCTGGCGGTCACGATTGTAGCCAATCATGACACCCAGCCGCTACAAGCCTTGGAATCGGTCGTCGAGGAATGGTTCAAGCCGCTGGCCTACGCGCTGATCCTGCTGCGGCGGGACGGCTATCCTTGCGTTTTTTACGCCGACTACTACGGGGCTAAATATGAAGATGTCGGGCGGGATGGAAATACCTACCCGATAGAGATCACGTGTCATAAAAAGGCCATCGACGAGTTATTGGGCGCAAGACGGACCCATGCCTTCGGTGAGCAATTCGATTACTTCGATCATAAGAACACCGTCGGGTGGACCAGGATGGGAACCGAGGAGCATCCGGGGGGGCTGGCAGTGGTTCTGAGCAATGGCGATACAGGTACCAAGAGGATGCAGACCGCCCTGCCAAAGCACGCTTTTTACGACCTAACCGGAAACGTCGTTGAGGTGATTGAGACGGATAAGGATGGGTGGGCGGAATTCAAATGTGCGGCGGGAAGTGTTTCAGTGTGGCTGCCGGTGTAGCCGCAGACGGACTAGACCTTCTCATAGATTTGGGTGATTTCATCGGGATCACTGTCCAGCGGAGCGCCGGTTTTGATTTCCTCGATCCATGCTTTTACCACGATCGCACCGGTATCGCTGCAGGCCTGCAAGCCGTATGAATATGGCCTGACTCCGGAGGTGTGGGGAAAGGCGATGTCGTGGATGCGCCGGTTGGGTTTCCCATCGGCGCCGATCAGGCGAAAGGTGCCATCGATATCGATGCCGCCGATGTGGTAGAGCGGCTCGCCTTCATCAAAAAACAGGTGTTCCTGCTGGGCATCCGTGAGTGAATTGGCAGCGCCTGCGGAGTTGTGAAAGTGCGCGCGGGCTTTTCTGACCGCTCCGTGGGTAATCAAGCCCGGAAAAGGATAATTCTCCAGCTCAAGGGCTTTTTGTCCGCTGCAATCGATGAACATGCGGTAACTCACCGACGACCCGGCATCATCATCAATCAGATTGATGGTGGTCATGCCTGGCGTTTCCTGTGCTTCGGCGATGGTCACTTTTCCCGAGACGATTTCGAGTTTCCCGGCGTCATAGAGGGCCAGTAGCTGATTTCCCGAATCCAATGGCATCGCGGCGATGACATTCATGAGAAAGGGCATGACGAGCGATTTCAGCACGAGATGGTCCTCCGCAGGCATCAGTTCCGCATGGAAGTTCAAGGTGTAGATAAGATCGTCGATCACTTCCTTCCAATGAATCGGCTTGTGATGCAGCACGGAATCCTCGGCTTCCGTCATTTCCAGGCGCATGCCTTCGAAGGCATTCGGATAGTCATGTTCGAGGCTC
>JACMMB010000179.1 GCA_014379305.1 Akkermansiaceae bacterium | reverse complement strand
AGACGATTTTGCAATCGGCGGTGAGGGCGATGACCAGGGCGCGTGCCTGGACAGGGTCGAAATCGCCGGAGATCACGAGGTGGGTGCGGTCCGGCGTGTAGCGGCTGCGATGATAGCTGGTAAGGTCGGTGTGTGAAATCTCATCGAAGAGATGGCGATGGCCGATGACCGGATGGCGGCGCGCATCGACAGTGAATGCGGTCGATAGCAGCAGTCTGATGGAGGCGTTGTCAGGATCGTCTAGGCCCATGTCGATTTCGCGGCGGATGACGTCTTTTTCGTTTTCGAAATCGGCTTCGGGGATGAGCGGGAAAAAAACCAAGCCGGTGATGCATTTCAGGAAAGTTTCAAGCGAGTGGGAGGGGCCATCAATGTAGTAAACGGTGCGCTCGAAGGTGGTGTAGGCGTTCCAATGGCCACCGCCCGCCTGGACGGCCTGGGCAAGTTCTTCGGAATTGAAATCGCGAGTGCCTTTGAAGACCATGTGCTCGAGAAAATGGGAGAGGCCGGTGCCTAATTTTCCATTTTCATGGATGCTGCCGGTGGCGATCCAGGCCTGCACGCTGATGACGGGAGCTGCCGGGTCGGGGTCGAGAATCAGGGTGAGTCCGTTGGGGAGAGTGTGGCGGGTGGCGGTGGTGAGTGGGTAATCCATGTGATTTCCGGCTTGGCTGGGGAGGAGATGCAGCATAAATGCATGTCATGCAACGTTGGATGTTATACGCGGGTCTGGCTTTGATCGGACTTGCCCTGCTGGCAGGCGGAGGACTTTATGCCTATCGCGAGTATTTGCACGGCAAGCCGGATAAAATCTGGGTGCCGCTGGCAATGCGGGCTGATTTTCCGGTGGAGGATCAGGAAAAACTGGCGGCTCAAATCGATGAAAAACTCCGCAATACCGAGATTTTGCGGAAAATTGTGATCGATGCGGACCTACAAAGCGCATTCAAGCAACCGGATCAGGATGCGGCAGTGAAGGATTTGAACAAACGTCTTTTTATCGAGGTCGGGACGGCAGCCTCGCCGATGGGGAGTGTGCCATCGATCAATATCGGCGTGAAAGGGATATGGGGCGAACATGACGCGCTGAACAAGGCGGCGGAGCAAACGATCAAGGAGGTGTGGCTGATGATTGGCATTGATCCGACAACGGGGAAGCCCTTGCCAAAAAGCGGAGTGGTGCCAGCGGGTGATTTTTAATGCCGGCGGCGAGCTTTTTTCCATGAGCCTCAAGCAAAGCTTATTGGCGTGGATGAGAGGCGGAAACGGGTGTTTCGAGGAGCTGGCTTTAGCGGTTTTTGCGTATCAGTTTGAGAAAAATCCGCCCTACAGACGTTATTGCGAGGCGCTTGGCAGGGTGCCGGAAAAGGTGGCATCGTGGTTGGAAATTCCGGCAGTGCCGACGGATGTTTTCAAGCTTGAAGGGGTGGGCTTGAGATGCTTCGGGCAGGAGGAAATCGCCGGCTATTTTCTGACTTCCGGGACGACGCGGGAGGTCAAAGGCCGACATGAGTATGCGGGGCTTGAAATGGTTGAGGCCGCGGTGCTGGGAGGGTGGCGGGAGCGGGGATTGCCTGAGGTAAACCGACCTTGGTTTTTTTCCCAGCGGGTGGAGGCGGCCAGGCATTCATCGCTGGTTAGAATGTTCGCGACGCTGGCGCGTGGCACGGAGGCGGAGTGGTTGATCGATGGACAGGGGCGGATGGATGTGGAAAGGTTTATGCGGCGGGAGGATCAGGGAGCGGTGGAAGTATTTGGGACTTCGTTGGGCTTGCTGAGGGCCTGCGAGCTGATGGAGCGGGCGGCATTACCCGAGGGCTCATGGATTTTCGAAACGGGAGGAAGCAAAGGTCTGCGGGAAAGTCTCACTGCGGAGGAGGTGAGGGAAAAACTCTCGGCAAGTTTCGGAGTTCCGGCAGGGAGGATTCTCAATGAGTATGGAATGACGGAGTTGTCATCGCAATTTTACCGCTGGGGAAACGAGGAAACGCACAAGGGGCCGCCATGGGTCGGGGTGCGGGTGGTGAATGTGGAGACGGGGGAACTGGCCAAGTCGGGAGAGTTGGGGTATTTGGAAATTGTGGATTTGGCGAACTTGGAAACCGTGCTGGCGGTGCGGACGCAGGATCTCGCGGTGGCCGTGGGGGAGCGGGAATTTGTTTTGGTGGGGCGTGATCCCGGGGCCGTGAACCGCGGCTGTTCGCGCGGAGTCGAGGAGGTTTTAGCAGCGGGAGATCGCTGATGCGAAAAAAGCCGACGCTCCATTTGGAGGCCGGCTTTCGGAAAGAATCGGGTGGGATCAGACTTTGCCGAAAAGCGTTTTCCCGGTCGAGCGGAGGTCATCGCAGGCGGTTTTCATGCGATTGCAGAGGCCTTCCTCAGCTTTTTTCAGATACGAACGTGGGTCATAGCTTTTCTTGTCGCCGACTTCACCATCGATTTTGAGGACGCCTTCGATGTTCTGGCACATGTGGGCGACGATCGGGCGGGTGAAGGCGTATTGGGTATCGGTGTCGATGTTCATTTTGACGACGCCGTAGTCGAGGGT
>JACMMB010000178.1 GCA_014379305.1 Akkermansiaceae bacterium | reverse complement strand
CACTCTATCATTGGGATCTCCCGCTTGCCTTGCACTACCGGGGCGGCTGGCTCAACCGCGACATCGCTTCATGGTTCGCCGATTACGCCACCATCGTCGGCCGAGCGATCGGCGACCGCGTCAAATGGTGGCTGACGCTGAACGAGCCATCGGTTTTCATCGTCTGCGGTTATCACGGCGGGCACCACGCCCCAGGCCTCAAGCTTTCGGTCACGGAAGCCCTGCGTTGCGCCCATCACACCCTGCTTGCCCATGGCCGGGCGACCCAGGCATTGCGGGCCGGGTGCCCGAGGCCGGTGAAAATCGGGATGGCTCCTGCGGGCTACGCGAAAATTCCTGACACGGAAATACCGGCGAATATCGAAGCTGCCCGGCGCTCGCTTTTCGCTGTTTCCGGCAAATCGCTGTGGGACGTCGCCCTCTGGATGGACCCGGTTTTCCTCGGTAAATATCCTGACGAGGCCGCGGCCGCATTCGGAACCACGTGGCATCACCCCTCAGCCGAAGACCTCCAGACCATCCACCAACCGCTAGATTTCATCGGGTTTAATTGCTACTCCGGAGTCCGTGTCCGGGCCGGCGGTGACTCATCTAACACCGGAAGCACCCGAGCCACTTCGCTGGGAGGTGGGGGAGCCGCTGTGCCGTCTGCCCCCGAGGATTTGCCTTATCCGCAGGACCATCCCACGGGCCAGCTTTCCTGGCTGATGCTCGCGCCTGAGGCTCTCTATTGGAAAGCACGCTTCTACAACGAGCGTTATGGCCATGGCAAGCTGCCTCTGATCGTCACCGAAAACGGCTTATGCAGCAGCGATTGGGTGGCCTTGGATGGAGAAATTCACGACCCTGCGCGCATCGATTACCTGCACCGCTACCTGCGTGGCTTCAAGCGGGCCGCGATGGAAGGCATCCCTGTCGGCGGCTATTTCCTGTGGTCGCTGATGGACAATTTCGAGTGGGCCGAGGGTTACCGACCGCGCTTCGGGCTGGTTCACGTCGATTTCGCAACCCAGAAACGCACTTTGAAACAAAGTGCGTTCTGGTATCGTTCAGTGATCGAGAGCAATGGTGCCAATCTCTAACTATCCTCCCGGACCGATCGCCCTTTCATGCCTCGCTCATCCTTGAAATCCGCAGCTCCACCCGACTGGCTCCGCACGGCGGTTTTCTATCAAATCTACCCCCAGTCCTTCGCGGATTCCAATGGCGATGGCATCGGCGATCTGCCCGGCATCATTTCCAAACTGCCATATCTCAAAGAGCTCGGCATCACCGCGATCTGGCTGAACCCGATCTTCGAATCCCCGTTTCGCGACGCCGGCTACGACATTTCCGATTTCCGCAAGGTCGCGCCGCGCTACGGGAGCAACCAGGATGCGGTCCAACTCTTTCAAGCGGCCCATCAGTTAGGTATGCGCGTCGTGCTCGACCTGGTGGCCGGCCATACCTCCGACGAACACCCATGGTTCGTTGAGGCCGCTGCTGACACCCGGAGCCCCTATCGCAGCCGGTATCTCTTCACCGGGGCTGAACCCCAAACGCCGATGTTTGGGGATGCAATTCCCAAAACGCCCCAAGGCGAACATTATGTTGCAAATTTCCTGCCTTTCCAGCCGGCACTCAATTTCGGCTACAACCAGCCCGATCCGGAAAGGACATGGCAGCTCGCACCCGGGGATCCGGCCTGTCTTGCCATGCGGGAAGAACTGCGCGAGATCATGCGCTTCTGGCTGGACCTCGGCTGTGACGGATTCCGTGTGGATATGGCCTCGTCCCTGATCAAAGGGGAAACCGATCGCGCCGCCCTCCAGGGACTTTGGCAAGACTTCCGCACTTGGCTCGATAGCAGTTATCCCGAAGCGGTTTTGATCGCCGAATGGAGCAACCCGATGGACGCCATCGAGGCGGGATATCATGTGGATTTCATGATCCATTTCGGGGAACCCGCCTACACCTACCTCGTTGGGTGTCCCGCTGAAGTCGCAGTTCAAGGGCAGGTCCCTTCGATGTTTTTTGATCGTGCGGGCGGTGGCGACATCCGGCTCTTCGTTGAAAATTATCTGAAACACTACAGCGCAACATCAGGCCGTGGCTACATCTCGCTCCCCACTGGCAACCACGATTTCCACCGTCCGCGCCGGGGCCGGGAGTTTGCGGATCTGCGCGTGCTTTACGCGATGCTCCTAACAATGCCTGGCGTGCCGTTCATTTATTACGGCGACGAGATTGGCATGCGAAACCTCGAAGGCATTCCGGAAAAAGAAGGCTCCATGTGGCGCACCGGGGATCGCACACCGATGCAGTGGGAAAAAGGGGCACCTAATCTCGGCTTTTCAAAATCGAACCCGCGCGATCTCTATCTATCGTTAGATCCAGCCGTGGATGCCCCAACGGTTTCCGAACAACTCGCGGATCCTGATTCGCTGCTCCATTTCACTCGCTCCCTCATCGCACTGCGTCGGACTCACTCCGCTCTGGGAAATGATGGGCATTTCCGGCCACTGCTCGCCGAGCAAGGTGATTGCCCATTCGTTTATGAACGATGTGACGATAGTGGAAAATACCTCATCGCGATCCATCCCGCCGACACCGAGCGAACGGTGGAGCTTCCCGAATTGCTAGGGGCGACCCTCCTCCTGGCCGAGGGCGCGGAACACACCGGTTCCCGTCTCTGCCTTGACGGCGTCTCATTCGCCGTTTTTAAGCTCCAACGGTAGTTTGATCGGAGCCCTCAGACCCCTTCCCGAAATGTTTATCATCGAAACCCAACACGAAAAGATCCCCTGGAGGTGGGTGGTCATCCTCATGATCATGAGCCAGGCGCGCGTATTCGCGCTGTTCGCTTCCATGAGCATGACGTTCACGATGAGAAAATTCATCGATTCGCCTGCCATCATCAATTCGGTCTCGAGCCTCGATGTGCTTTTCAATCTGTTGATTGCCGCGCCCTGCCTCTATTTCAGTGATCGGATCTGGACGAAAAGGGGCCGCCGGTTGCCCTTTAT
>JACMMB010000177.1 GCA_014379305.1 Akkermansiaceae bacterium | reverse complement strand
TCATGATGAGGGTTGGAATCCTCAAGGAGCTACTAGCCTCTAAATGAGAATTAGCTCCCCGCTCGAAACTTGATCCAGCAATTGCATTTGTCATACGACTAATGCACGGACCCAACTCGTATTCCGGCTTCGGCTGCGGTTTGTATTTTGTCTATCCGTCCGTCCTTGATCCAGACGATCCGATTTGACGCTGCAAGCATCTTGTGGTCATGCGTTGAGGTGATAATGGTCATCCCTTGTTCGGAGCAGAGTTCTTTCAACAAAGATATGATTTCCTCGCCCGTTTTCAGGTCGAGGTTCGCGGTCGGTTCGTCCGCAAGGATAATCGCGGGACTATTCGCCAGAGCACGTGCGATTGCGACCCGCTGTTGCTGGCCGCCGGAAAGTTCATCCGGGCGGTGTCCCATTCGGTGACCAAGTCCGACACGTTCCAGAACCTCCCGGGCTCTGGTCACTGCGGTGGAATGATCCTGACCGCAAAAGATTAACGGGAGCGCGACGTTCTCTGTCGCGCTGTAGGCTGGGATGAGGTTATAGCTTTGGAAAACGTATCCGATGTGGTTGCCGCGGAAGTAGGCCAGCTCGCGCGCACCTAGTTTTGTTAAGTCCACATTTGCCACAGTCACGCTCCCGGAGGAGGGACGATCCAGTGCCCCGAGCATATTAAATAGCGTGCTCTTTCCAGACCCGGAAGGCCCCATGATGGAGAGGTATTCTCCGTGAAAGATCTCCAGATTCACGTCGTTCAAAGCGCGAACGGTCATCTTTCCGATCCGGAAAGTTTTGCTGAGTGCGTGAACTTCAATCAGTGTATCCATCGGTGCGAAAATTTTGAGCGTTCTGGATTCTAGAAAGGGAGCTGGATCACCGCTTTGCTGAGGAAAGTGATGCCGACACATGCGACCGTGATCAGACCCATGCCGCAGGAAAATCCGGCAGCCACTACCGGCACATACTGCCGCCATTGAAGGCCAAGTTTTCTCTGGAAATAGTAACGTCCGAGGAGTGCTCCCAGCATTTGGGGAATGATCATTTGGGGAAGACTTTGGCCGAGTCCCCTTACCACGCCATAGGTTAGGAAAATCGGAGCGCCGGCGGTGTTTAATACCCCAAACAACAAGACGCCGAACCCAGCGCCAGCACCGACATACTTCCACCGAAAAGCTTCTTCAAATAACGAATACTCACCCAGCGTTGAGGAGTAGATGATGGAACGGTTCATCGCCTCCAGTTCCCACATTTTTTGTGCATACGGATAAACGGCCGAGGGAACTTCGGCCAGACTCCAGATGAAACTCGCGAAAAGAATCGAGCTGGCGAGGATGATCGGGTAAAGGACCAGCTTGGTTTTCCACATGCTGGCGAATTTGGTCCCGGTTAATTCGCACTGGCGGTATTGCACGGTCATCATTCCGTAGTTGGCGATTGGCAGCGGGAGAAACCAGACTTTCACGCCGCCAGTATAACCGCTAAGGATGAGACTGGCTTCCCGAACCATGGGAATCTCCACCACCTGCCCTGCAATCCCCTCGAGACGGGCGGTCACATAACTAATGAGTGGCGTGTAAACGAATCCGAAAAATAGGAGCGCCACCATTACGCCGGGGTGCCAGTCGATCAGGAAGCCTGAGACAGTGATGTAGGTGGCAGTGACGAAAAAGTAGCAGGCAATTATGATCCACGGGCGAATGTCACCCCGCCCGGCGGGAATGGACGCCTGTCCGATGACTGATTCGGTTTGGCCCACCTTGATGCTGCGTTTTCGAAGTCCCCGATAGACTTCCCAGAAGCCGGCAATGGCAATGGCCATTGAAACTCCGATACTGAAGCTGAAGTAAAAATCGACATTGTTTTTGAAAGTGGTGGTGATCAATCCATCTCCCGGTAACCAGGAGTTCAGGATTTGGTATTTATAGAGAACAGGATTCAGGAGGAACGTAATGAGCAGCCCAATGAAACTGCCGACCATCGCGTAGTAAGGGAGCACCATGCCGATGATCACATTTCCGAGATCCCATGTGATCCCGGTTGCAACCGCAGGCAGAATCCCTTGTGTTTTGTCGGTAAGATCGACGAATGGGATCGGGAAAATCATGATCGGATTGCCAGTGATCATGCCAGTGAGAGTTGGCAGCCCTAGATAAATCGCTCCAAAGAAAAGACCGAGTGCTCCGCCGATGGAGAAGACTCGCCATCGCCAGGATCTCTCTTTTGCCGGTCCCGATTTTTCATCAATATCCTCAGCCAAGGCGAGGATTCCCTGCGCGCCGATTGGGGCCATTGGAAACGGGAGTTTTTCAATGTCACTGGTGAGTCGGAACAAACCATAGCCGAGCACCACATTGCTCAACTGGCCAAAAAATGTGCTAAATACCACGAGCCCGATCACAGGTAGCCAATCCACATGGAAGAAAGAGCGGAGCGAGTAGCTTTCTGAGTCCGCCAGGGGGGCGAACCAGACCGGGAGATGTTCTGCGATCCCGAACGCACTCGCCGCATCGCTTTGCACATAGTATTGGTGCCACAACAATCCCGAGAAGGGGAGTTGCATCGCGGAACCGGCCATAAAGAACAACACGAAGATTTCTGGCTTCTTGAGCGTGCGCTGGGCGCGGCGGGCGACTTCAAGAAACAAGATGACCGTGACCCATTGCGCCGCAGGGCCGATGTTTGCTTCACCCGCAAGCAGCCCCATGTAGATGGAGCCCGGAATCATGATCATCGCAATGAAGATGGCTCCGAGCAGCGACAGCCAGTTGAATCCATCCTCAAAGTTGGACGGGACCTGCATCAGGTTGCGGAATTCCTCCACTTCCTTGTCCACGCGTTTCGGTTTTTCTGGAATAAGAGTCTTCGTCATAAGGCGGCGTCGGATGGTTCGGTCCCGTTCGTTACGGCAGCTTGCAGGGTGCGTTGTCTGTAGGTTTCCATGACCTCGGCAGGCAGGGATCGCCAGATGAGAAATTGTTTTCGCAGGTCGTCTAAAAGCTGTTTATTGAGCCGTTGCCAGTCTTTGGGTTGTCCGGAAATGCGCTCCAAAGTGATAAGCACCTCGTCGATTCCGGGGATTTCCGAAGGACCGCTGCGGAGTTGAAAACGTTGGGTCACACCAAGGTCGAACGGCGCAATGGCTAGATGACAGGCCACGCCAGGAGCCCCGTTTTCACTGGTAATCAAGCGAACATCGCGTGCGAGAAAGATCCCGAGACTGGTATCCTGAAAGTTCTCGAAGTGTTCTTTCAAGAAACTCACCACGCCCGTGATGTCGTATGCTGAAACAGTGAATGGGAAAACGATCTCGCACACATTTCCAACCGGAGCGGGCATACGCCAGGTTCGCATGACGCCCGGGTTCGCGCTGCGGGAGGCCTTTATTGCCGGGTAAATGGCGGACACCATTACGGTGGCCATCACGATCAGGATTGTGACAATGGCGTTCGTCGAGGAGTAATTAATCTCGGGAACCGTTGCGAGGCCATGGGAAGCCAGCAGCTTGAGTCCCTCCAGAATCGCTTGCGCGGTGAGATAACCCCCAAGCCCTCCGATCACTGAAAAAACGAGCGCCTCGGCAAAGAAGAGACTGGCCACATGAGGCGGGGCGAGTCCAAGGGCGCTGAACGTGTAGATTTCCTTTTCCCGATCCGCAACCGACCCTAGCATTGTGCCAAAGACAACAAGACCGCCAAGAACGAT
>JACMMB010000176.1 GCA_014379305.1 Akkermansiaceae bacterium | reverse complement strand
GTCATATGGAATCAAATGAATCCGGGGAATCCGTTGGGGAATTGGCAGCAATTCTGGTTCACCGGAGCCGGTCTCGTATTGATTAGCTTGCTGACAGCGGCCTACACGGCTGTCGGTGGCATCAAGGCGGTGATTTGGACGGATGTTTTGCAAATCGCGGTCCTGTTTTGTGCGCTCGGTTTTTCAGTTTGGTATTTGCTGGGTCATATTCCCGGGGGGTGGGAAGGGGCGAAAACCCATCTTACCGGCGCGGACGATCTCAAACTGTGGGAGTGGGAAGGCGATAAACCGGCTGAAACGGCGTGGGGAAAAATCAAGAGCGTATTGGAAAGTGAGTTTACCGTGTGGGCGGCCCTGTTCGGCTCTCTTTTCGTGACTCTTGCCACTCACGGCACCGACCAGGACATGGTGCAGCGCATGCTCACGGCCAAGAATAAACGCCAAAGTGCCGTGGCCACGATTCTCTCCGGCTTGGCGGATATTCCGGTAACCTTCGCAGTGCTGACCATCGGGATTCTGCTTTACGTTTACTACGGGCACATCGTCATCGACCCGGACTTGCCAATGGCTGGCAAAGCTCCGAACCTGATGCCGGACAACACCCGGATTTTTCCCTATTTCGTAGTGGATGTGATGCCGGGCGGGCTGCGCGGGCTGGTCATTGCCGGAGTGCTGGCGACGACCATGGGCTCGCTGGGAACAGCGATGAATTCACTCGCGACAAGCTACTCGCGCGACTTCCATTTTCGCTGGTTCAACACACCTGAGGACGATCATGCCCGGGTCCGCATTATCAAATTGAGTACGGTGGCTTTTTCGCTGGTGCTGATCATTGTCGGACTCGCGACGGCGTTTGTTAAAGCGCACAATCCATCCCTCAGTATTATCGGAATCATCCTCGGTAGCTTCGGTTACACATACGGATCATTGCTGGGCATTTTCATGGTCGGCCTGTTTACAAAAACCAGAGGCAGCGAAATTGGAAACCTCATCGCCATGGTCTGCGGGATCATCGGCGTCGCCTATTTGAGCAACATGATCAACGACATCTGGAGGATGATCACGGGTTCAGCTCTATACGTCAATTTCGCGTGGCTGCCGGTGATAGAATTCCCATGGCGCATCATGGCTGGTACGATGATCACCGTAGCTGTTGCAATCTGCTTCAGGAAGCCCGCTGCCGGGCCGGTGGAACAACTCGATTCCGAAATGAAACCGGGCAGCATTTAGGAATGGAAAAACGGCCAAAATCGAATGTCACAGGAATGTCACATCGGTTCCCGTTTGCTTCCAATCGCTTAGGGAAAATTGTTCTGATAGAGCGGTTCTTACTTCATAAAACCGTAGCAAATTTGAGGTCAAGGTTTTTTTAAAAACTTTCCGTGGAACGCTTGTGGAATGCAGCAAGAAAGCTTCATCTGTTAGATGCCGGATGAATAAATTTTTCACCTGATCACATCCTTGTTCATCGTTGGCAGATCGTTGCGTTTGTCGTGCCTTTGGGGGGTATGCTAAATGACGCGGAATGACACACTATGAAACATATAATGATGGAATCCGGGGAACCAGCAATTGTCAGCGAATCGCATCATTACTCCCCGGACTCCCAGATTGATCATCAGGGAGCTTGGGCAAGCATGAGCCAGGCGCTTCGAAAATCCATCGGGGCCGATGCGTTCCAGAGATGGTTCGGAGCGGCCACATGGGAGGGTTCGGAAAACGGCCTGGGCACTCTCATCGTACCCGGCGAGATCCATCAGGTATGGATCGAAACCAACTATCTTCCCGAGCTGGTATTCGCCGCCGGAGAGGCGCACGAAGGCTTGCGCAATGTGAAAATCGTGGTGGCGATTTCCGAGGCCTGCAAAGCCCTGATTTCCGAATCAGCAAGCTCACTGCTCCAATGCCCTGAACTGCCGAGTGAGATTTTGGAAAAGCGCGCCAAAGCTGCCGGACTCAATCCCAATTTCACTTTTGAAAACTTTGTCGTAGGGAGTAATAGCCAATTCGCCCATGCAGCCTGCGAGGCGGTTGCCTCCAAGAGTGGGATTGGCTACAACCCGCTGTTCATCCATGGCGGACCAGGCTTGGGAAAAACCCACCTGATGCAGGCGATCGGCCAGGATATTTTACGTCGTCGCCCGGATACCCGGATCATCTATCTAACCTGCGAGAAATTCACCAATGAGTTCATCGAGGCTATCCGTAAAGGCGATATCGAAAAGTTCCGCCGCCGCTATCGAAGCTCCGATGTCCTCCTTGTGGATGACGTCCAGTTCCTGGCCGGCAAGGAGCGCTCACAGGAGGAATTTTTCCATACCTTCAACACCCTGCTTGACGGTCGAAACCAAGTGGTCATCACCAGCGACAGACCGGCATGTGACATCAAGAGTATTGAGCCGCGCCTCATTTCAAGATTTGAGTGCGGACTCGCGGTCGAGCTTCAGGCACCGCAGTTGGAGACCCGGATGGCCATTCTTAAAAAGAAAGCGTTGGAATGGAAAGTTACGGTCGATGAGTCCGTGTTGACCTTTCTTGCTGAGAAAATCCGCTCGAACGTCCGCCGTCTGGAAGGGGCCCTCGTCCGTGTCGCGACCTATGCTTCGCTTGCGGGCGAGAGCGTGTCGGTTCAGAAGGTCGAGCATCTTCTGCGCGATTTCATTCAGGAGGAGGCGAGTCGCCAAGTCACCATTGATGGCATCCAGCGGGCCGTCGCGGAAACCTTTGATGTCCGGCTAGCCGATATGATTTCCCGCCGCCGCCCTGCGAGTATCGCTTTTCCCCGGCAAATCGCCATGTATCTCAGCCGCACCATGACTCACAATTCGCTAATGGAAATCGGCGAGTCCTTCGGCGGCCGGGATCACGGAACTGTCATCCACGCAGTCAAAAAAGTCTCAATGGAGCTCATTAAGCAACCCGGCCTGAAGGAGCG
>JACMMB010000175.1 GCA_014379305.1 Akkermansiaceae bacterium | reverse complement strand
GCGGCTTGATCGTGATGCGCTTCACACCGGGAGCCGAGTAGAGGCGGTCGACTTGGATCTCGTTATCGAAGTGACCGATGTTGCACACGATCGCCTGGTCTTTCATTTTCTCCATGTGCTCCAAGCGAATGATGTCCTTGTTTCCGGTTGTCGTAACGTAAATGTCTCCCCAGCCCAGAGTATCCTCGATCGGCAGGACACGGAACCCTTCCATCGCCGCCTGCAATGCGCAGATCGGATCAATTTCCGTCACGACCACTTGGGCACCGGCACCGCGAAGGGCCTGCGCGCAGCCTTTTCCGACATCACCATATCCGCAGACGACTCCGACTTTGCCGGAAATCATCACATCGGTCGCACGCTTGATGCCATCAAGTAGCGACTCACGGCAGCCATAAAGATTGTCGAATTTCGACTTTGTCACCGAGTCATTCACATTGATCGCTGGGATGAGCAAGGTGCCCGCCTTGGCCATTTGATAGAGGCGATGCACTCCGGTGGTCGTCTCCTCGGAAACCCCTTTCCAGTCTTTCACGATGGTGTGGAAAATTCCCGGCTGCTTGGTTTTGAGATCCTTAAGCAAGTCTTTAATCACCTGCTCCTCCTCGCTCTCGCCAGGGCTGTCGATCCAGGTGGACCCATTCTCCATTTCGTAACCCTTGTGGATGAGCAATGTCGCATCGCCACCGTCATCGACAATGAGCTGCGGGCCTAGGCCATCGGCATTCACCAGCGCCTGCCAGGTACACCACCAATATTCTTCCAGTGTCTCCCCTTTCCAAGCAAACACCGGGATATCCTTCGCCGCAATCGCCGCTGCCGCGTGATCCTGGGTTGAGAATATATTGCAGGAAACCCAGCGCACTTCGGCACCGAGATCCACCAGGGTTTCGATCAGAACCGCAGTCTGGATCGTCATGTGCAGCGAGCCCATGATACGCACGCCTTGCAGCGGCCTGGTCTTGCCATATTTTTCGCGGGTTGACATCAGACCGGGCATCTCATGCTCGGCGATGTCGATTTCCTTGCGGCCAAAACCTGCAAGGCCGATGTCTCTGACTTTATAATCTGTGAAGCTCATGTTTTCTTATTTGTTTGTTTGATGATCAGCCGATTGCCTTCTTCAGCGCTGCGGCCTTATCGGTTTTTTCCCAAGTGATATCGGCATCCTCCTTGCCGAAGTGGCCGTAGTTGGTGGTTTTCGAGTAAAATGGTCTCAGCAGGTTGAGCTGTTTCACGATATCCGCTGGCTTGAACGAAAATACTTTGAGCACCCCGCCGAGAATCTTCGAATCATCGATTGTGCCCGTCCCAAAGGTATCGATGTGGACGCTCACGGGATCCGGATGACCGATCGCGTAAGCAAACTGCACCTCGCATTTCTCGGCCAGCCCGGCAGCAACCACGTTTTTCGCAACCCAGCGGCCCATATATGCAGCCGAGCGATCCACTTTTGAAGGGTCCTTGCCAGAAAAAGCACCGCCGCCGTGGCGCCCGCTGCCGCCATAGGTATCCACGATGATTTTACGGCCCGTCAATCCGCTGTCGCCCTGTGGACCGCCGATGACGAACTTGCCGGTTGGATTGATCAGATACTCGGTGTTTTTTGTCAGCAGTTCCTTAGGCAAAACCTTTTTGATAACCTGCTCGATACAGAATTTCTCGATCTCGGCATGGCTCACGTCCGCCGCATGTTGGGTGGAAATGACGACATTGACGATACGGGTGGGCTTGCCATCCACATACTCGACCGAAACCTGGGTCTTCGCATCCGGGCGCAACCAGGTTGCCAGCTTGCCTGCCTTGCGAATCCTGGTCAGCTCGCGTCCCAAGCGGTGTGCGAACATGATTGGCGCAGGCATCAGCTCCGGCGTCTCGTTGCAAGCATACCCGAACATGATCCCCTGATCTCCCGCGCCCTGTTCCTTGGTTTTTTTCCCGTCAGCAGCAGCCGCATCCACGCCTTGCGCGATATCCGGACTCTGGATCGTCAGGTAGTTGTTGATGAAAATCTTATCCGCATGGAAAACATCGTCGTCATTGATATAACCGATTCCGCGAACCGCATCGCGGATGATCTTGCCGACATTGAGCACCTCATCGATTGGCTTGGTGGTTCCTTTCTTCTTATCCTGAAGTTTCGGGATCGTGATCTCGCCTCCGACAACCACCATGTTGCTTTTCACGAAGGTTTCGCAGGCCACCCGACTCTTTGGATCAATGGCCAGGCAGGCGTCAAGGATCGCATCGGATATGGTATCCGCAACTTTGTCGGGATGACCCTCGCCAACGGATTCTGAAGAAAAAATATAGGTGCTCATATGTTTAAAAGTTTCGTATCGTCAAATCGCGATGCGTTGATGTATTCTCCCCCGCGTGGCGTCAATCATCAAATCTCTAAAACTTCTCTCCGATCCTACGCGACTGAGAATTCTCACCCTTTTGCATCTGCGCGCCCTCTCTGTTGCCGAACTCCAGGAAATTCTTGGCATGGGCCAGAGTCGCATTTCCACGCAACTTTCCCTCCTTAAAAGCGCGGGTTTGGTCAGTGACGAGCGGAGCGGAAAAAACAACATGTACACCGCTTCTCTCCCATTGGAACTCACCCGGATCACCACCCAGGCCTCGGCTGAAATCCAGGAAGTCCCCGCAGACAAGGTCGCGCTCAATCATATTCTTGGAAAACGCAAGGATTACGCCCGCGCCTATTTCGACGAACTCGCCGGACGCTTCGGTAAGGATTACGTGCCCGGCCGCTCTTGGAAAGCCCTTGCAGAAGCCCTGATCAAAGTCCTTAACTACCGCCAGGTCGCCGATCTTGGTGCGGGGGAAGGTACTCTTTCCCAACTTCTCGCCCAACGCGCGGAAAAAGTCATCGCCATCGACCTTTCGCCGAAAATGGTCGAGTATGCCCAAAACCTCGCCATCGCCAACGGCCTCCATAACCTCGAATTCCGTCTCGGCGATATCGAAAACCCGCCAATCGATGAAAACTCCGTGGATCTTGCCATTCTCAGCCAAGCGCTCCACCACGCGGAATATCCCCAGCGCGCGATCGACTCCGCCTTCCGTATCCTTTGTCCCGGCGGCCGACTTATCATCCTGGATCTGCTCCAGCACAATTTCGAGGAAGCCCGCGAACTCTACGCCGACCGCTGGCTCGGCTTTTCCGAAAGCCAGCTCTCAGCCATGCTGGATAAAGCCGGCTTCACGGAAATCGAAACCCTCATCGCCGATAAAGAGGATTCTCCGCCAAAATTCCAGACGCTCCTCGCCATCGGCAAGCGTTGAATGGAAATAATAGACCCCCCACCCCACGCGACCGTCATTCTCCCCCCGGATGATGACAATACTGCGCGGAATGAGGGGCGAGAGGCAGTCTGTCCCTGTCGATTTCTTGCGCAAGATGCATTTCTCATCCTCGCGGCTCGGAATGTCATGAGTCCGGAAAGTTAACTGAGGGTCAGTCTCTTAAACAAAAATCCAATCGAATCTGTTATGACAATTAAACCTTGATGTATAATTCACAGTTTCCCAGCAATCTGAATGATTCACCTTTGCCATTTCAAAAAGCGACTCATAAGCTTGCCCTGACATGATTCGTCCCGCATCCGCATTGGCATTCGCCCTCCTTACATCAATTTGCCAACTCGTCGCGCAAAACGGTTCCTCCACCTTGTATCGATCCGTATTGCGTATCGAAGTCGCCACCCAGATTCCTGATTACGAAACTCCATGGAATTCCGGGCGCTTCTCAGGCGGCATCGGCACCGGTTTCCTGATCGGGAAAAACCAGATTCTCACCAACGCGCACGTGGTCTCCAACCAGCAGCGCATTCTCGTTACCGTTCACGGCAGCCCGGAAAAATACCCGGCCAAAGTCGAATTCATCGGTCACGATTGCGACCTCGCCCTGCTTTCCCTCGAAGATTTTTCCGATTTTGTGGATTTCCCCACATTCCCCTTGGGAGAAATCCCCGTCCT
>JACMMB010000174.1 GCA_014379305.1 Akkermansiaceae bacterium | reverse complement strand
GTGGTGGTGGTGGTGGTGGTGGTGGCGGCGGCTACAAAGGTGGCGGCGGCGGTGGAAACCGCGGAGGCGGCGGCGGTGGCCGTGACGGAGGTCGCTGGTAAGCTCCCGCTTCAGATAACAATCTAAAAAATCTAACGCCCGCTTCTCTTTGAGGACCGGGCGTTATTCGTTTCAACAAGTCCCTGGATATCACTCATTGGAATCCTCTGAGGGCAAGTCCCCCGCAATCGCTGCAGGTTTCAGTCCCGGACAGGAACATTCCATGACAACGCGGGCAGTAAGCAACAGCTTCCAGATCGTTGGAACGATCCGGTGCATGGTCGAACTGCTTTAACGCAAACGAACGTTTGTCGAGGATGAGTTTCAAGCTTGGAAGCGCGGTTTCAGAAAGTGCCAGATCACCGAGATTGCTAGGCCGCGGATGCAGAAGTCTTCTTGCAAAACCGCGCAGCCAAGGATGATTGATTTCACCGACAGTGACCAGAACGCCCGCCGGATGTGTTTGTGCAAACACATGGACTGAGGCGAGTTCAAGCGCCCGCATCGCATGGAAGGGAATGAGCACTGAGAGAAAGGCATCCTGCCTGAATTCACTTCTGGCGGAGGGGAAAACATTTTTACCGAGCCACAAAAGGTGAATAGCGGTGGCAATCATCAGGCACCAAAGCCAGGCGGCGAGCCACAAAGCCGCCATCGGTCCAAGTGTCAGATAAGCGGTAGGGATGGCTGCGAAAAAACCGCATGCAAGAATTGGCCCGTAGAACCGCAAAGGTCTTGAAACGATGCTCCAGCGTTTCATCTCCCGCTTTGCCCGCGCTGGCGAGAGCGCCAGATTCCAAGCGCGGCGGATCGCTTTATGCGGATCGAGACCGAGGTTTTTACCCTCACGCAACAGTTCAGTAAGCCGGGGTGATTGGCAACGAACGGACAAATAATCGACCGAAAGATGATGGGTTTCGAGGCGAAAATCGTACCAGCAGTTTGCGGATGTTTCGAGAAAACCTCCTGCTGTCGTCTCAATGAAAATTTTCCCTGAGTCATGGGACACCAAGGGAAAGCCGGGACAAGGAAGGAGACGCAAATCAGGCGGGATCGGGAGCATCGGCACAAGTCCCAGCTCGCGGGTGGCGAGCAGACGACCTGCAGGAATCACGCGCCATTTCTTTCCAAACCATCCCCGCCGAAGCGCGATACCCTGTTTCGGCAGCCAAAGCGCCGACTCCCATAAATAGATCAGGCACGCGATCAGCAGGAATTCAAAGAAAACCGGCATCTCTTACGGCTAGATGCTTTCCTTGGTATTGCCTTTGAAGATTCGTTTCAGGAATGCTCCGATTGCGACCAAGCCGATTGCAATGGGTTTCCAAAGCTTGGCCAGCAATCCGGTTTTCGCCGCGAGCAGCAATCCGCCTCCGGAAATAAGGCCGATCAGTCCGTATTCCGCGATCTTATCGCCCTTGGTATAGGCGGCATAACTTTCCTCTTTCTTGTAGGAAAAGCCTTCCAGAAGCTCTTGGTATTGGGGGACGACGCTTGCCAGCTGTTCCTCGCTGCACACCAGCACCACATCCATTACCCCGTGCCGTCCTAGCAGCTTGGTTTTATAATTCAGGATTTCACCACCGCTGGAACTCAGGCGGATCGCCCATTCGAGGTTATTGGTTTTGGTGTTATAAAAAGGTTTGGTGTGCCAGCCGTTGACGGTCAGGGTCGGCCTGTTGAGACGGATCAATTCGTTATTTGCCGCTTGCTGGCCTTCCTGAAGATCCTTGAGAATCTTGTCCGCATCCAACTTGTCTTTTTCGTCATCCTTTACATAACCCACTTCTTCAAATTGAAAAACGGCGAACCATTCCATCCCGATCGGAGCTATGTATCCCAATTCGGAACCGTTGGAAAGATTGCCATAATACTCCATCAATTTCGAAGTGTCGCCGGAACCGGTGAAACGGTAGCCATCGGGCACCAGGATCTGTGCACGGGAACCTAGCTGGGCAATTCCATCTTTTTGCCATGACAGACTGTTGATGAAATCGTCAAATGATTTTTGCGCAGATTCCTCGGTTCCGGCAGAGGGTTCCGGTGTTTCCTGTGAGTAAACCGGCAATATTCCAAGCGTGCTTGCAGCGAAACACAATAAAATGCGGGATCTGAATTTCATGATTTATTGCCTGAAGACTAATCGGCCATGTTTTTTTGCCAAGCCTCCCTAATTCTGGCAAGCAGCATATAAGATTTCAGTGAATCATTTGCATTTGGATTGGATTCGATCATTCGTGATTTCATCGAAACTGCAGTTGATCTTGACGCCACTCATAACCCGCATCAGCCAGTTTTTTTACCAGCTTGACTTCGCAAAGATCATGGGTTTTCACCATGTCCTCCAGAGATTCCGCATGATTCCGCAATTCGGTATTGATCAAACCCACCAATAGATGCGGATCCATCTCCAGGTAATTGACTAGATTCATAACCGAATCTGTTTTTAAGATAAGAAGAAGCCCGCAAAGTGAACCAATGATCAGGCCATGATGATCCGATAGGCCCAAAACAGCATTAGCGCCGTGGTCGTTGCCAACAGAAGCATCATCGCCAGGCTATGCCTTTGCGTGCGGAGAACATTTTCGATCTGTCCTCTGCTCAGATTTTGTTCGAATTGATTGATCTGTTGCCGTTCCTTAATCTCCGCCATCGGAGGCATGGTGGAGTCCCGGTCTTTCTTCTCTTTCGCCAGCTTGGCCGGCAGATTCACGACCTCCAGATGAGCCTCTTGTAGCTTCCGTTGCTTCTCCCGAATCACATTCAGCTCATGATCCTCTTCGAACAAATTCCCCTGTTTCATCTTAGCCATAATCCTATTTGATGAGATAGACAATCAAGGCCACACCACCCAAAGCAATAATCGGAAGGTTAAAGGCGAATCCACTCCAGAGTTGGGTTTGAAAATCCGAATCTCCCCTTCGGCTTTTCACACGCCTTCGTCCGCCCTTGGAAGCGCGCCCGAAAATTCCTCTCGCACGCGAGCCCTCGAAGTATGCGGCAGCCTGGTCGTATTCGTCCGCAGCCAAATCGACAACCATCGTCGCCTTCTCCAGCTTATCCTGTAGAGTGTCACGGGTCCATTTTTCCGGATCGTGCTTCTGAATTTTGTCCAGATGCTCCGCGAAACAAGTCCGGCATTGTTCAAGATGACCCAGTTCTTCACGCATCTCGTATATCTCCCGGTCGATCAATGTCACCCCGGTTGAAAGCTTTTCGGTCAGCTCCACTTGTTGGGAAAGGAAGGAACGTTTGCGGCTGGTAAGCTCCTCCAACTCGCGCTTCTTGCGCTCAAGCACCTCCCTCTCACTCTGGATCCGTTCCAATTCCTGTTGCGCTGTTTTGATCTTGTCATCGTAATCATCATGGCGCCCTCCCCCTCTCGAAATTTCCATCTGTCCGGAACGCACATTGATTGGATGCTTATATTCGTGGGGTGAAGTCATAATGGAATAAATACGTTAAGATTTCTTAATCATTTTCCTCGATCAAGACCAGCTAAATATTCCGGTTTCATGAGTATTCATACAGTCATAATAACATTCTTACCCCTCTATAAAAATTTTCTCCGATCTCGGTGATATTTTCCGCCTTGTAAATCCAGCGTTCCGGCAGTCCTATCATTGGGACATGAAAAAAATTACCTTTGGTCTGTTAGGCGTTTTATGCATTGCGATTCACGCTCAGGAAATTCCAAAAGTTCTTCCTATCGGTTCGGATCTCCCCTCCTTCTCTCTTCCGGGAATTGATGGCAAAAACCATACTGAAAAGGACTACGCGGAAGCAAAAATCCTCTGCCTTGTTTTCACCTGCAACCACTGCCCGGATTCCGTTGCCTCGGCCGCCCGTACCGAAGTAATTCACCAGGACTACAAGGATAAAGGTGTCGCCATCGTGGCGATCAACTCCAACAACCCCGGCAGTCTCACCCCTGACGAGCTCGGATACTCTCCATTCGGCGATTCCTTCGAGGAAATGGCCCCATTTGCAAAAGACTTCGGCTGGACCTTTCCCTATCTTTACGACGGCGAAAACCAGCAACTCGCGACCGCTTGCGGGGCCCAATCCACCCCCCATATCTTTATCTTCGATGCCGATCGGAAGCTTCGCTACACTGGCCGTATGGATGATGCCGGCAGCTCCACAGGTCCGGTCGAAAAATCGTTCATACGCGATGCTTTCGACGCCCTTCTCGCAGGCTCCCAAATCAAAGAGCCGGTCACCCGCTCCTTCGGTTGCTCGACCAAGTGGCTGTTTAAAGGAAGCACCGTCGTCGCAGAGCAAAAGTCTTGGGAAGGCCGCCCTGTAACCCTCGACGATCTCGACGAAGACATTGCCAAAAAACTCCGCGAAAATAAATCCGGCAATGTCCGCCTGATCAACTTTTGGTCTACCACCTGCGGCCCCTGTGTTGCCGAGTTCCCAGCGCTGATCGAAACCTATCGCCGCTTCCAAAACCGCAACGTTGACCTGATTACCATCTCGATGGACCCGTCCGATAACAAAGGAACAGTGAAAAAATTCCTCGAGTCCCGCCACACCGCTCTTTCGGACCATACCAAGCCTTCAATGGATAAAGAAGGTCGCACCTCGAACAACTACATCTGGAACGGCGGAAATCCTGACAAATTGGCCGAGGCCATTTTTCCAGAATGGACCGGCGCGCTTCCTCTCTCGATCATCATCGCTCCGGACGGGAAAATTATATGGAGCCACAATGACGGTGTGGATGTCGTCGAGCTGCGCCGTCAAATCCTGAAAGGCCTTCAATAATTTCAAACTATCTTTACTCCAGGATTTTTAATAAATGAATTATACTACGCGATCCCGTAATATCGAGTTCAATGAAATATGGCATGATTCTCCCATCAGCCGGAGCTAGATTATTTCCCCCGTCCTGCTCAGACCTAAATTATCTTAAAAGGCGAAGCTCACTTAGCTTCGCCTTTTATTTTTGAACATAATTCAACCGTTGCTTGTTCAGCACTTATGAAAAAATGTCCTTACTGTGCGGAAGAGATTCAGGACGCTGCAATCAAATGCAGATATTGTTCCGAGTTCCTTGAAGAATCCAATCGATCCACTCAATTCACTCCGCCACCTTTACCTCACCACATCGAAAGCTATCTACCCTGGTATTTCCGGAAATCAGTCCTCGTTATAGCACTCCTAAGCATCGGCCCCTTAGCTCTCCCTCTGATCTGGTGGCACCCGAAACTCCCGACATCATGGAAAATCGCGATCACCGGCATGGTTGTCATTTTAACCTGGCTGCTTTGGATTCTCGCTCAACATTTACTCGAAATCCTCAATGAATCATTGGAAGCAATCCAAGGATTGAGCCCGTAATTAAGGGTCGACACTTGCCCTGAACCTCAAATCAGCCATCTTCGCCTGATGCATAAATGGCTTCTGTCGCTCTGCCTGATCCTCGCAACTGATCTTTCTGCGCAATCCTACGTCCCAAGCACTGAAAAGCATCCACAAATCACCCGCGAATTCCGGGCCGCCTGGGTAACCGCAATCTACAATATCGACTGGCCGACAAGAACCGGACTCAGCGCCACGTCCCAACAAGCCGAGGCCCGCGCCATTCTCGACAAACTGGTTTCCCTTAGAATGAATGCGGTCATCCTTCAGGTCAGACCTCATGGAGATGCGCTTTATTCCTCCGGAATCGAACCTTGGTCATCATGGCTCACCGGCACCATGGGCCGTTCACCCGGCTACGACCCGCTTGATTACTGGGTAAAACAAGCCCACGCCCGCGGTATCGAAGTCCATGCCTGGTTCAATCCGTTTCGCGCCCTGTCAAACACCTCCCATTCGGTTGGCGGCAACCACATCTCCCGCACAAAGCCTTATCTTATCAAGCGCTACGGCACCATGCTCTGGTGCGATCCATCCCACCCGGAAACCCGCTCGCAAGCTTTAAGCGTCATTCTCGATGTCGTTCGTCGCTACGACATTGATGGGGTGCACCTTGATGATTACTTCTACCCCTACCCGTCCGGAAACTTCAAATTCCAGGACGGCAAATCCCCCGCCCAGCGCCGCGCATTCGTCGATTCCTTCGTCAGCAAGTTATACTCCTCCGTGAAACAACAAAAGCCATGGGTCCGCGTTGGCATAAGCCCCTTCGGCATCTGGCGACCAGGTGTGCCGAATACCATCGAAGCCGGCGTTGATGCTTATGAGAATCTCGCCGCGGACTCCCGCAAATGGCTGAAAAACGGCTGGGTGGACTATCTTGCCCCGCAACTTTATTGGCGCATTTCTCCGCAAAAACAAAGCTACTCCACCCTGCTTTCATGGTGGCGCTCACAAGGCTCGCGCCCGGTCTGGCCTGGCATCGCGACGACCCGTATCCAGTCTTCGGATGATCCCGGACGCCCCGCAGCCGAGATTATCAACCAGATCGAACTCTCCCGGAAAATCGGCAAAAACTGGGTCGGGCATATCCATTGGAGCGTCAAGGGACTCATGAAAAACCAAGGCGGAATCAGCACCCGGCTAGCCCGTGTTTATATCCAGCCTGTCGCTGTTCCTCCGATGCCCTGGCTAAGTAAAAGCACGCCGCCCGCTCCTATCGTCAACGCCTCCCTTTCCGGTGGCAGCACCCTCGTCAACTGGAACCACGGAAATCCAACTTCCAAGGTCGCTGTCCAAGCACGTTTCGGCAGCATTTGGCGCACCATCAGCATCGGACCCGCATACACGAAGTCCCTCACTTTGCCCCGCGCCGATGCCATCGCAGTTTCTGCAATCGACCGCTTTGGCAATATTTCACCAGCAAAAGTCCTGTCGTTGCGCTAAGCCCTGCGCATGTAGTTTGGCACCTGATCCCGCTGTCGCGCCGGGGGAACGGCCGAACTGGAAAACGAAATTACCGCCCCAACCCCTGCGGCATGGTTTCCTCCCAATCTTGGTTCTACCTCGAATTCCGGGAAACGATACCTTTGCTTGCTATGCCAACACATCCTCGCACTCCAAATCGCCAGTATGGCACCGCACGCGGCGATCAATGACGCCGCAGCCAGTTTTACCCACCCTGGCAGTTCCATTTCCTCAGGTGAAGCCTTCGCCTTTTTATTGAGGTATCTGGCTTTCTCTCCTTCCGGGATCATCTCCATCCCCGCTTCAGCCGTGCCCTCTGTCATCCGCTCCATCCAATAGGTCCGTATCGACATCTGCACCAGAAACGCCTCCAACTGTTCCACCGGATTCACACTTGCGAAGGCGCGCATGACCGAACTTTGAAGCGCACGATTTTGTTCCGCAGCCGATACGGCGTCAGTGATGATCGGACTCAAATAGATATCGGATCTTTGCGGTGCGCCTAAATAATAATAAACCACCAATGCGGGCTTCCCGACAGAATACAAGCGCTCGACAATCTCCTCTTCACGTACGTCACCGGGAATTTCCTGATTCGTTCCAAACACGTAAATATATATATCAATCGAAGAATCCTTGGCATGATGACTAAGAAACGCCGACAGATCCTTCTTTTGACGCTCTTCGAGCAAACCCTGTGGATCGACAAGATGCTCTTTGGGCTTTTCCGCAAAATAATCGGCAAGGTATTCCTCACTCACCTCGATCCCGGACTCGGAATCCTCGGCAATCTCAGAAGCGGTCGGTGCCTCCACTTTTAACGGGCTTCCAACCTCTGGGTTCTCTTCCGGGATCGACTCGTAAGTCAGCAAAATACTTCCTGCAATCCAACCCTCTTTCTTCATCTTTTCACGCTCAGCGGAATCCCATTCGGGCAACAGGGGTTCGCTGTTGGCGAAAACCATCTGGCTCATCAACCACAATGCCAGCAAGCACCGTCCCCTCACCGCTCAACCTCCTGCTCAACCGGGATTGCGGCGGACGGCTTGCCCCTCCTGATTTTTTTTACCAAATCCTCCACGGCCACCGGCATTGCCACCTTCCGCTCGTATTTTTCCGGATCCCGTTTCGCGAGCTGACAGCGCTTCCTGAGCAATTTCTCCAAACGCAGCAGACTCTTCACCAAGCCTTCGGCATAACGCCCCTCCAACCAATAGGAATGGGCGCGGGACAAACAATCAAAAGTATCCTCCTCCTCAAAAAACGGGTCCAATAGATATCCGAAACTCATGCCCGCCGCCTTCGAATCAGGATCAATCACGATCAGAATTCCAGCTTCATTGGGTTTCTCCACCGGAACATCTTCGAACACCCCTCGATTCAGCAACCAGAACCCGAACTGGCGCAAATTGCCTGTTTCCCCCAAACTCCCGGTGTAAACGGCCGCGAACATCTGCGGAAAGCGAACCCCGATCCGGGCAAGCATATCCTCGACTTGTTCTCGCTCGCTTCTCCTGAAAATCCCCGCCGCATCCGTCAGGCTCCGCAGCTTCACTTCACCATCGCCAAACATCGCATCCGCATCCGCCAGGCTGAAACCACAGTGCGGGCAGACAGCTGCCGCCCGGTGGATCCTTTGCACACATCGCGGACATTTCATGGCTTGTTTTTTATTACTGGTTTCCCAGTATTTCGTCAAAGTAAATCAAATCACCTGCTCCCCGCTTTGTGCTGGATTCAACTCCGTGAAAACCTAGCCTCCACAAAGATTCATGAGACGCCTTGCCATTACCAAAACGCCAAAATGCTATGTCGGCGGAGCCTTCATCCGTTCGGAAAGCAATCGCACTTATGAAATTATGGACAACCATGGCGAATTCTTCGGCAACATCCCCCTCTGCACTCGCAAGGATGTGCGCAACGCTGTCGAAGCGGCCGCCAAAGCCGGACCCGGATGGGCACAACGCAGCGGCTACAATCGAGGCCAGATTTTATATCGCATGGCCGAAATGCTCGAGGCGCGTTCCGAAGAACTGGCTGTCTCCCATTTCCCCACGAATGCTGCCGGAAAAAACCAGGCTGCGGCCGAAGTTTCCGCCGCAATCGACCGCATCGTTTACTACGCCGGCTGGACCGATAAATACGAAAGCCTGCTCGGCAGCGTAAACCCTGTTGCCGCGCCTTACTTCAACTTCTCGGTTACGGAATCGATGGGCATAGTTGCCGTTGCCGCCCCCGATGATTCGCCGCTGCTTGCCCTCGTTTCGATGATCCTGCCTGTCATCACCAGCGGCAACGCGGTGGTCGCGCTTGCATCGGAAACCCAGCCCTACCCCGCCATCCTGCTTGGCGAAATTCTTGCTACCAGCGACCTTCCGGGCGGTATCATCAATCTGCTGACCGGGAAAAAGCAGGACATTCTGCCCACCTTCGCCACTCACGAACACATCCGCGGAATCTCCGCCGTCGCAACCTTGGAAGAACGCATCGCCCTGCAAACCGGAGCTGCCGACTCGGTCAAGCGCACCAAATTCATACCTGCCGAAAGCCCCTGCGACTGGCTCTCGGTAGAAGCCCAGGGCCTCTATCACATTCGGGACTTTGTCGAACTGAAGACCACCTGGCACCCCGTCGGATAAATCAAATGCGCCTGGCAGTAATCAATGTCGTCGGACTCTCCAAGTCCATCCTCGGCCCCAATTCGCCAGGCATCTCGGCTTTTGCCGAAAAGCACGGCCTGCAGACATACAAGCCGGCATTCCCCGCCTTAACCTGCACCACCCAATCATCGATCATCACCGGCTCCCCTCCGGATCAGCACGGCATCGTTGCCAACGGCTGGTATGATCGTGAATCCGCCGAAGTCCGGTTTTGGAAACAGTCCAACCATCTCGTTCTCGGTGAAAAGCTCTGGGACACCCTTCGCCGCAGCGTGCCGGGCTTCACCTGCGCCAAGCTTTTCTGGTGGTATAACATGCACTCAACCGCTGATTTCACCATCACTCCCCGCCCCCTGTATCCAGCCGACGGACGCAAATTCTTCGACATCCACACCCAGCCGATGTCGCTGCGTGACGAGCTGAAAAACGATCTCGGCCCTTTCCCCTTTCCCGCCTTCTGGGGTCCGGGCGCGGGCATCGCTTCCTCAAAGTGGATCGCCGCCTCGGCGAAATGGGTCGAAGACAGGCACCGGCCCACCCTTTCGCTCACCTACCTCCCCCACCTCGATTACTGCCTCCAGAAAAACGGCCCGAACGCGCCGGACATCCCCGCGGAAATCCAAGCCATCGACAGCCTCGTCACCGACCTGATCCACTACTACGAGTCCCGTAATATCCGCGTGCTCCTGCTTTCCGAATACGGAATTTCCCCTGTCGATCAACCCATCCATCTCAACCGCCTGTTCCGCGCGAAAGGCTGGCTCTCCATCAAGGACGAACTCGGTCACGACACCCTCGACTCCGGCGGCTCCCGCGTCTTTGCAGTCGCGGATCACCAGATCGCCCACATCTACTGCAACGATCAAAGTCTTATCCCGCAAGTCCGCCGACTTCTGGAGGAAACTCCCGGTATCGAGGAAATCCGCCCGCAAAACCACCCCCGTGCCGGCGATCTCATCGCCATTTCAAAACCCGCCGCGTGGTTCACCTACTATTTCTGGAACGACGACAATAAGGCACCTGACTACGCCCGCACCATCGATATCCATCGAAAACCCGGCTACGATCCATGCGAACTTTTCATCGATCCCGAACTGAAATTTCCCAAACTCCGCATCGCCGGTTTTCTTCTCAAAAAGAAACTCGGGCTGCGCGGTTTACTCAATGTGATTCCCCTCGATGCCACCCTCGTCAAAGGCTCCCACGGACGCGACCAAGTCCCGGAATCGGAAAAACCCCTGCTCATTGGTACAAATTATCCCGTCAGCAATGCCGAAAACATCCACTCCGCCATTCTGGATCATTTCCGCTGATCACCTTCACAAAAGACCCGCCACCAGCGCCACCGCATAGATCATTTTGCAGCCCACATGCAAAGCCTGGTCCAGCGTGAAACTGATCCACTCCTCGCACCTCACGTAATCGATGACCCAGTGCAAAACCAGCTCCGCGATCACCAACACCGCCGATCCCGTGATCAACCACACGATCCCCGCCTGCACCAGCGCATGGGCGGTCAACGCATGAATCCACATTCCCTTAGGCCCCGGCCCGCCGCCGAAAAAACCGCTTATATCGGCATGCCGGTTCTTCACCGTCGCTAAAAAATGACCCTGCAAGGGATAGTCACCCAGGGCGTGTCCGATCATCATCGCCAGCAGTAGCAGGCCCGCTCCCGCAACGCCTCCCCTCACAACCTGTTCAGTGGCAAATTCTGATAACATATCCTTCGGTTATTCCGCTCGGATTACCAGAATTTCCCCAGAATCGACAGGCTCTCCGTATCCGCGATCTGCTCGTTCATATGCCGTATCCTCCTGGACATCACCGCAATGATCCCCGAGAGAAAACTTGCCCCCGCCAATGGATACGCCTTCACAAACGCATCGATATTTTCCCGGTTCGCCTTCCAGATCTGGGTGAATTCCTGCGCCGTCACCGTCGCGCTCGCCTTGCCTGAGTCGAAGATATTGATCTCGCCCAAGGTCTCTCCCTCCTCGACCCGGGCAACCAGCTTCGACCGCCCCTCCACTTGGATTGTCACATGCAGCAATCCGGAAAGCACCAGATACAGATATTCCTGTGCCTCACCCGCAATGATTATTTTATCTCCCGCCTGCACCGGCAAAAACTCCCCGTAATCCCCCAACAACGCCCGGTCGGACTCATCCATCTCCGCCACAATCCCCACAGCGGGCATTTCATATCGGGCTAATTTTTCGCACATGGCATCTAAATTGAACCAACTGTTTCACGACGAAAAGCCAAAAATCCTCCCGAGCAGATTGCTTACTAACATCAAATTTCTTTTTCTTCCGTTTCGGTCGGAGCACTTACGCCGCGCTCTCCCATTATGGCTCATAGCGGTATTACTCCGGCTTCGGAATATCCAGTGACTTCTCCTCGGTCTCTGCCGGCTTCACGGTGTCTAATGGTTTTTCCCTCAGAAAATCGGAGACCACTTCAT
>JACMMB010000020.1 GCA_014379305.1 Akkermansiaceae bacterium | reverse complement strand
GTGGCTCTGGACGGTTATGTTTTTGAAAAAGGATCGGAGTATTTCAAGCCCACCTTTGAAGACGCGCAACCTCACGGGAAATCCGTCGAAAATCTTAAAAATCTGCTCAACCTTGGCCATACCGTGATCCTCTTGTCGGTTCGGCCGCAGAAGTTTGCGGAAGTGACAAACCAGCATCTATCAAAACTCGGCCTGGGAGACCTGCCGGTCATTTACAATTGTCCTTTATCGAAGTGGGAACTGATTACCCCCCCCTATCAGGGCATCGGCTTCAGGACCTGCGATTCCCATGAAATCGACCCGTTAGCTGCTGATGCAATGGATCGGCTCATCCAATAGCCGCGTTCGTCATCCGATTCGTCGCAGCCCAACCCACACCTAACAGTATCTCGCCTCAAATTATGCCGAACCTCCATAGCCCATCCCTTTTGCACAAGATCGCGGCCGTCACGCTGCCGGCGCGGAAAAGCATGGGATTGACGCGGCACCAGCTTATCCACCGGTGGCGGAAACACGTGTCGCATTCGCACCCCCAGCTGATGACCACTGACCTGTATCCGGAAGAAACACGAATGCTGCTGGAAGCGTTCGAGAAAGCCCGCCCTGCGATCTATCTCGAAGTCGGTGTGTTCTGGGGCGGCACTTTCCGCAACGTTTTAAAGCGCCGGGATGAATTGTCGCTGCCTTGCAAATGTTTTGCCATCGACATTTGGGACGAGCTTTACGATCCGTCCGATACGACGCATGGGACCGGCCAGCCCATCAAGGACATTGTGCGACGGGCGCTGGTAAGTGAAGGGCTGGGCGGGTTCGAACTGCTCACGGGCCTTAGTGTGGATGTCAAAAAGCTGATCAGTGAAAAGATCGACTTTGCCTTTCACGACGCGAACCACACCTATGCCGCACTTGTCGAAGATCTGGATCTACTTCATCCCCTGCTGGCGGATGGGGCCACCGTCCTGGTCCACAACGCGGGCAAGGAATACGAACCGGACAAAACCTATTATAAAACCGACGGCGGCCCGTACCAGGCGGTGATGGATCTGGTCGCACAGGGCAAATGGGAGTTGGTAACGTTGGAATACCGGATGGCAGTGCTTAAACGCGTCCCTTAGTCACGCAGTTGGTCTGACATTCATCTGTCAGCCGCTTGTCCGAACTGCGGACGAACATATGAATTTCAAGGTATGATTCTTATCAGTCTGCTGGTTCACGAGAAGCCGGAGGTGGTTCTCGACCAGATCGCGAATTTCAAGAAATATGCCCCGGAAGCGCTGATCGTCATCCACCCGGCTCGACAGTTTGTCGAATCTTCCGACATTTTGGAGACTCTGAAGGGAATTGAAGGTGTGTGGTTAAATCCGAAACCGTTCTATACCGGGTTCGGACTGGTGCTGAAATGCCATGTCTCCAATTTTCTTTTCGCACGGGAGGCGGGAATTCCCTTCACTCATTTCTGCCTGCATGCGAGCAACGACATGTTGGTGCGTCCCGGTATGGAAGATTACGTGCGCCGGCACGACTTCGGTTTTTTCCAGCACGACCTTTCCTCCGACTCAGTGCTCTTCTCCTTCTGGATTCCGGACTTTCAAAAGGATCATGCTTACCGGAAGATTATGCGGGATATCGGCGCCCTACCCACCAACCTCGCCTCGCAAGTGGAAGGAACTTTCTATCCCAATGAGGCCTTCGACAGCTTCGCACATCTGGTGAAGCGCCACGCGTGGTGCGAGTTCCCCTGGCTTCCCGGCTATGTCCAAGGTTCGAACTTGCCTCTGGTCAACTTCCTCAACAAGCTCGGCCAAACCCGCGAGAGAAGAAAATACATGGGCAAATACGCCTATCCTAGGGAGGAATTCTATCAGGCAAATTTCTTTTCGACGATCTGTCGCTCCCCGGCAGCCCCCTACTGTTTCATGAACTGGGAGGCGGAACTGAAAGTTACCGCCAAGGATATCGGTGACATCCGCGATGGCATCATTCCCATGGGACAATATGATGCGCTTTTCGCCGTCAAGCGGATCAACCGCGATTTGAACGATCCCATGCGGAAACTAATAGGCTCTCTGGACGCGGAATGATGGTCCCCCGGATCCAGGAATCATTACAATCACACGTATCCGTATCATTCCACCATCGCACTCCCTCACACAAACATTCTAACTTCAGCATCGTTCACATGCTTAAAAAATCGCTCGATCTTTACACCAATCTGTTCCGGATCACTTTGAGAAATCCCCGCGATCTCCAACATGTAATCGGCGTCGCCCGCTGGGCCGCGGGGGAAATCGCCGATTCGGTCGCGGACACACGTTCCATCCCATCGATTGACGTTCTCGACATTTGTCCGGGCACCCAGCGATGGACCCTTCAGTCGTTTCCTAGGGTGGGAGCTTCGGTCTCTCCTATGGAATGTGCCGGACTCGCGGCGTTGTCACATCTGGTGGGAGCGAAAAAAGTTTTTGAGTTCGGCACCTACAAGGGGGTTTCCACCACCCAGCTCGCGCTCAATGTCGGTGAAGGCGGCATGGTTTTCACGCTAGATCTGCCAGAGGACCATCCCGCTTACAGCCTCCCGATCCCCAAGCAGGAGGAGCAGCAAATCGCCAACGAGGGCAGCAAGGGAATTCTCATTCCCCGTGATTTGCTGGGTCGTGTCACCTTCCTAAGTTCCGACTCCGCGAAGTTCGACGAGAGGCCTTATCTCAACACCATGGACTTGGTGTTTGTGGACGGCGCTCACAGTTACGAATACGTGAAGAATGATACGGAGAAGGGCTGGAAAATGCTCCGTCCCGGCGGCGTGATCGCATGGCATGACTGCGTGGCGAGTCACCGCGATGTCGTGAAGTATATCAAGGAAAGCAATCTCGATGCGAAGCTGATCGCTGGCACAACCTTGGCATTCGCGATCAAGTGAAGCTTCGCATTGGAGCAAGGAGGTTGGGTTTCAATCAGAACAAATCAACATCAGTCATTTATGGGACTTGATATCAATGCGGCAAGATTTCTATTGGCCGAGAAATCTCGGGGAATCAACTTTGGAAAAACTCTGACGCTAGGCAGGCAAGGAATCTATATGAGCGGGAAGGAGTATGCCAATTTCCTCGATATCCTTAAGGTTCCTGGCACCGATTTGGTTTATGCGGATGATTTCTACCGGGGCATTGGCGCACATCCTATGCTTTCGATGGATGCCTCCAACTATGAGAATGCGGCGATTATACATGACATGAATGATCCGCTGGATACCAAATTCCATTCCACCTTCGACACGGTCATCGATGGAGGTACCCTAGAGCATGTTTTTAATTTCCCAAATGCCATTCGCAACTGCATGGATTTGATCAAATCCGGTGGCCAGCTGGTGTTGATGACTCCGTGGCACAACTTTTCCGGACATGGTTTCTATCAATTCAGTCCTGAGTTGGTTTACGCGACGCTTTCGGAAGCCAATGGTTTCTGCGTCGAAAGAATGCTGATTGTTGCCGGAGGGAATTGGTATTCGGTCAAAAACCCGAGCGATATTAAGCAACGGGTTGAGATTCATGCAAAGGAATCCATCTTGCTTTATGTCACTGCCCGGAAATTGTCCACCCGACCCGTCTTTGCGGAGTGGCCTCAGCAATCCGACTACAGCACGGCATGGCAAAGTAATTCCGATCTAGCTGTCCAACCCGTTCAAAAGTCCAGCTTGCTGGGGAGTATTGCTGATAGAGTTCCCCAGCTAGGGAATCTTCGTTGCTTCTGGAGACGCCAGAAGCATCTCCGGGGCATATCCCCTGCCCGGAATGTCGCCTTCGTGCGCATCGGTCCCAGTCACCAAATACCGATGGTTGACAAGCCACATGTGTAGGGATCTTAAGCGAATCTAGCCGGATATTGTATTTCAAATTGAGAATCCTTATCACCACCTTCACCTACATTCCTAATAAGGATGGGGTTGCGGAAGCCTGTCGCACCATGTCGGAAGGCTTGGCGCGATTAGGTTGGGACGTTTCGGTCGCGACCAGCATGGAACATGGCAACCGCTTGGCAACCCGGGAAGAGCTACCTGCCGATGCCGTCAAAATCATGGATTTCGATTTGCGGCCGGATCCTGCGAATGGATCGGCCCAGCAGCATGAAATCAGACGCTATCAGAATTTTGTTGCCGACGGCGGATTCGATCTCATCGTCAACCAATGTTGGGAAGTGCCGACTACCCGGTATCTGCAACCGATCCTGCCCACCCTGACAGCCAAACGGGTGATGGTGAGCCACGGTTACGGGCTTCATGTCCTGATATGGCAGAAGCGGCTCACCATGGGATTAGGGCTTTGGCTGCGAGGACTCAGATTCACCCTGCGCAACCTGCCAAAGCTGATCAGATCCTACGACAGCATCCTGTTTCTCAGCCCCCAGAAGGACATGGGACGGTTTTTCGATCATAAGCTGGCGGGTGCTTTGCGTCACCCCGGCATCGAGGTCGTCGCCAATGGCATTGATCTCCAATCCTTTGAGTCTGCCCCAGAAGAATTCAGGCTGCGGCACGGCATCGGGGATGCACCGATGGCCCTTTGCGTGGCCAACTATTGTGAAAGGAAGAACCAACGCCTTGCCGTCGAGTCGTTTAGACAGGCCTCCATCCCGGGATCCGTCCTCGTCTTCATCGGCAGTGAGCTCAATGATTATGGAAAGAGCACTTTCGCTATGGATCAAATCCTGGCGGGGAAACACCCTAACTGTCGGGTAATCTTTCTCGAAAAACTGAGCCGGGAGGAAACCTTCGCCGCCTTTCGCGAGTGTGATTTCGTACTATTGACCGCCCTCGCCGAAACCCAGCCGATCGTACTGATTGAAGCGATGGCGGCTGGAAAGCCGTGGGTTTCCACCAACACCGGTTGTGTCGCCAGCATGTCCGGTGGAATCGTCTGCAAGGGGAAAACCGCGCTATCAGCCGCTATCAGAAAGATTCTCTCCGACTCCAATCTCCGCCGATCCTTGGGTTCGGCGGGGCGGCAGGAAGCGCTGCTTCGGCACGATGCAAAAAAGAACATCCGCGAATTTGACCGGATCTTCAGGAAACTTGTCCAGCTGCCGTCCTAAACGATGCAAGAATTTCCGAACAATCATGGTGGATTGCAATACAAGCACCGTATCGCTTTGGTGGTCTGTTATTTTGGAAAGCTGCCTCCTTATATCAAGCTGGTTTTCCGATCGGCGGCTTTCAATCCGTCACTGGACTGGTTGGTATTCGGCGACAATCCGCCGGATTTTCCGCTACCGACCAATGTCCGATTCATCACCATAGCGCTCAAGGAACTGGAAGGCATCATGGAAGAAACGTGCGCCACCCCGGTCAGGATTGACCACCCGATCGATCTCACGCGGCTGAAGGTGACCTACGGGCTTTGTTTTAGCGACCATCTGAAAGGCTATGATTTCTGGGGGCACGTCGATCTGGACATGATCTACGGCGATCTGCGCGCTTTCCTGCCTGAGGACGTGCTTGACGGGTATTCGCGGGTCTACTGCCGGGGGCACCTTTCCCTGTTCCGGAACACTGACGAAGTGAACCGGTATTTCATGCTTGAGGCTCCAGGAGCTCCTGGATACCGGGGCATCCTGGCCAACGAAGATCGGCGCCAATTCGACGAATGGCCCGGCATCTGGAAGATATTCCGCTACCACCGCATTCCCCAGTATCACAAGGAGGTCATAGCGGATATCAAACCACCTGGCCTCTACCGTATTGCCCGCTTCGAGGCCGAGGAGATCACCAATCATCCCCATCAGGTCTTCTACTGGCACCAGGGAAAATGCTATCAGGCCTACTATCATCGTGAAGGAGGATTGTTTGACGAAGAGGTTGCTTACGTCCATTTCCAGAAGCGCGCCCTGCCTGCTCCGGCGTTCGATCCAGAAGGACCGCCCGGCTTTCTCATCGGCCCCGAGGGCTTTTCCCCCTATGACCGGGAGAACCTCTCTCCGGAGGAGATGGATCGCCATAACCACGACCGGAGACGACCACTGAAGGAAGTGATCCGCCTGAGATCCAACAGATTAAAACGTCGGATTGCCTGCATCTTCTCTGGTCGTTGACGGCCGGGATTTCCGAATCTCCCGGAAATGTCAGAAGTATCTATATCATGAACCCGCTCAAACAAGCAAAAGGCCTCTACCTTGGCTGGCGTGCGAATCGATCAAAAATCGCGCTTGCAGGCCGCGCTCCGGATCTGGCTCTCGATCCTGAGAATCTTCGTCTGAGTTTGGAAGATCCGAGCGCCTACTACGTCAGGGCCTTTCAGGAATTTCATCACTGCCTTCCCGCTGAACTGAAAGCCCACCGTGCTTTCTTTACACAGGACAGCCGAGGGTTCGGTGAAGATGCGTTCCATGTCATGTGGTGGAGGCTGGTTAGAAAATTCGAACCTAACACCTTTCTGGAAATCGGGGTCTATCGAGGCCAGGTTCTTAGCCTGATTTCCCTAATCGCAAAGCTTGAGGGAATCGAATGTCATGTCACCGGCATTTCCCCTTTCAGCCCTGCGGGAGATTCCGTCTCCATCTATCGCTCCAATCTGGACTACTTAGAGGACACTCTTGCCAATTTCCGGAAGTTCGAACTCTCGCAGCCGGAACTGATCAAGGCCTATTCGACCGACGCTTCCGCACTTGATGTCATCGCCTCTCGCAAGTGGGACATGATCTACATTGACGGCAATCACGACTACGACATCGTCCTAAAAGACTGGCACGCCTGCTCAAAAGCCGTGGAATCCGGCGGCATCATCGTGCTGGACGATTCGGGCCTTTCCACCAACTATCGTCCGCCCTGCTTCTCAACGGCAGGACATCCGGGCCCGTCACAACTCGCTTCGGAAATCGACCGTTCAGAGTTCGAGGAGATTTTCCAAGTGGGCCACAACCGGGTTTTCAGAAAACGGTGAAGATCGTTCTAATCACCACCGACAGCCGGGTCCACTTCTCGGACTACGAGCGAGCGGAGCCCTATTTCGGAACAGCACCTGAAGCGCTCCTGCAGGGCTTTGCATTGCTTACCGACGAAGTCGAGGTTCATGTGATATCAGTCACGCGCAGGCCGATGGCAGTCCCGCCGCAGCTCGCGGCTAACATTTTTTTTCATCAGCCTCTTCTTCCTTCCTGGGGCATGGGGCGTTCGCTTTTCCTCGGCTCCATCCTCGCCGTCCGCAAACTCATCGCGGAAATCCAGCCCGATATCGTCCACGGCCAAGGCACAGAACGTGACTGCGCTCTGGGCGCGGTTTTCTCCGGTTTCCCCAACGTCATCACCATACACGGCAACATGCGAGTCCACGCCAGCCGCGGTGAGAACAAAGGCAAACCTTACTACAAACTTGCCGCACTTCTGGAATCATTAGCACTGGGGCGCACGGACGGGGTCGTGAGCATTTCCAGTTATACCGACAGATTGGTCAGCCCGCTCGTCAAACGAAGCTGGCTACTGCCGAACGCTACAGAATCCACCTATTTTAACGCGAGCCTCGCACCGGCCGTTCCACGCACTTTGTTATTCGTCGGCGGGCTCGACGAGCGCAAGAACCCCGTCGGCTATATCGAAGCCTGCGGCGCCCTGTTAGATCAAGCCGGCTGGCGTTTCCGCCTTTGCGGTGGCAGTGACCCTGATAGTCCTTACACCCAGCGGATAAAGGAACTTGCAGCTCGGAATCCGTGGATCGAGCTTGTCGGATGGCGATCACGTGATGAACTGTTCGGTGAAATGGAAAGAGCCAGTCTGCTAGTTCTCCCCACCCTCGAGGACAATTGCCCGATGGTGGTCCTCGAAGCCATGGCGGTAGGGCTGCCAGTGATCGCCTCCCGAGTCGGCGGCGTTCCGGATCTAATCGAACACGGCCGGACCGGCATGATGTTTGACCCGCTTGACTCTGAATCCATGCGACAAGTAACCGCTCAAATGATCGCAAATCCCGAGCAGCGGACAAGCCTCGCCACAGCGGCCCGCGAGGAAGCCAGGAAGCGTTTTCATCCCAAGGTCGTCGCGCAGGCTCATTTGGAGATCTACCGGGAAGTGCTACGGAAGAATAGCTCGGATGACTGGTGATACTTAAATGCATCATACTCACACCACCCGCCGCCCTATTCTAGCATGCACTTCCACTTGGTTTCCTACGCCACAACGAAATATCGGCATCGCCAGGTCTTTCTCGCGGCGTCGGCCCGTGCCAACGGGATAGTGGAATCCGCCAGATCGTGGACGGCAGCCCAGCTCGCGGCCTCGGAATTCACAAAAATCGCACCTAACATCCTGCTGACAGAGAGGGGCTCGGGTTTCTGGGCGTGGAAGCCCTTTATTATCCAAAAATCATTAGCGTCTCTTTCTGATGGCGAAATCCTCCTCTACTGCGACGTCGGACGCAAATATCCCTACATCCTGCTGGAGCATCCGTTGGATTCCTTCGTCTCATGGATGGACGACCACTCGCAAGATATCGTGCCCGGAGTCCTCATTCCGTGGAACGGTCCGATGGAAACGTGGACCAAGGGCGAAGCGTTCACTGGCACCGGTATGAACCGGAGCAATGTTAGAAAAGCCATACCGATCCAGGCAAGTTTTTCGTTCTGGCGCGCCAGTCCGCAATCAAAGCGTTTTGTGGCGGAATGGCTGTCCTGGTGCGTGCAAAGGAATCTCATCAATGACGATCACAGCGCGGATGGTGAACCGGAGGTACCGGTTTTCCGCGGGCATCGCCACGACCAAAGCCTGATGACACTTTGCTGCCTCAAAAACGGCGTCAGAGGAATTGACCTCGGTCCGGAGATTCCTTCATTCAATGAGCGGGACCCAGGGCAGGTTGCCCACCATCTGTTCGGCACCCGGCCGCAACTGACTCTCCGGGGGAAACTGGTGCGATCTGCAGCCAAGCCCGTTCAATTCATCGAACAAAACCTCCGCGAACGAATCACCTTCGGCCAGAAATACGAGTAGAGAGAAGGAAGGGTCGGGGGTCAGGGATCGACAGACTGCGAAGCACAATCCCTAACCGGCTCCCAATCTCCAATCTCCAATCTCCAATCTCCAATCTCCAATCTCCAATCTCCAATCTCCAATCTCCAATCTCCCGTCTCCCGTCTCCCGTCTCCCGTCTCCCGTCTCCCGTCTCCCGTCTCCCTTGTCTCTCAAGCTCACAGCACTGAACGGCCTCAACGCGTTCCATCGGATCGCTTCCCGGCTTCCTGCAACCGGTCACTTCCGC
>JACMMB010000173.1 GCA_014379305.1 Akkermansiaceae bacterium | reverse complement strand
TGAAATCCAACAGGAACTCATGGCCCAGGCTCGCGAGGAAAACTGGGGCGGAAATAAAGCCCCGGACTGGACTTCCCGCATCATCCCCTTCGGCGACTTCCGCGTCCGCTCCGAAAACCTGTTCTATGATGACGGCAACGACAATACCGGAGCCTTCCCTAACTTCGCGGCCATCAACAGTGGCTCCCCATTCGATACCTCCGGCACTCTTTTCTCGCCCCAATTCAACGTCGATCAGGAACGCTATCGTCCCCGCATCCGCGGCCGCGCAGGAGCCGAAATCCTCCTGGGCGAAGGTTTCAACGGCGGCATCCGGGTTGCCACTGGAGAATCAAACTCTCCGACCTCTCCCAATCAGACCCTTGGTGGCAACGGAGGAAATTTCTCCAAATACGATATCTGGCTTGATCGCGCATTTCTTACCTACGATGCAGGCCCTGGCGATGGGCAGGAACTTCTGTTTATGGCGGGTCGTTTCGACAATCCCTTCCTCAGCTCCGAAGTCCAATGGGACGAAGATCTCGGTTTCGATGGCCTTGCCGTCCGTGCCAAAGTCAAACTGAACGACTGCGTCAATGTCTTCGGAACGATCGGTGCCTTTCCAGTCTTCAACACCGCCCTCAACTTCGCCTCGAACCAACCGGCGAAATTCGAATCTGACGATAAATACCTCTACGGCGGTCAGATCGGAATCGACTGGAAAATCGATGAGGACTGGTCCGCGAAAATCGGTGTTTCATATTATGACTTTCAAAATATCGAAGGTCGACTCTCCTCGCCATTTGTGCCGCTTAGTTCATCCGATGCCGGAGATACCGACTCCACACGCCCGGCCTTCGCCCAGCGTGGGAATACTTATTTCCCCATCCGCAATATCACGCCTACAGCCGCAAATAACTTCGGCACGATCAACCAATTCCAATATTACGGCCTTGCCACCCCGTTCAGAAACGTAACTTTGACCGGAAAAGTGGATTACGACGGCTGGAACCCGATCCGCGTCTCCGCGCTTGCTGAAGTAATCAAAAACGTCGCCTATGATGGCGGCGCGCTCAATGCCAATGCCGTCAACAACCGCGGCCCCGATCCCGATGGCGCCGGCCCCCTCCTTGGATCATACGACGGCGGGGATATGGCTTGGTATCTGGGTTTCCAAATCGGCAAGCCTCAGCTTGAACTCTGGGGCGATTGGATTGTCAACCTTGGCTATCGCTATGTGGAAAGCGATGCTGTTGTCGATGGCTTCACCGAATCGGATTTCGGCGGCGGCGGAACCAACGTCCAAGGCTTCCACATCGGCTCCACCTTCGCCATCACGCCTAAAGTCAAAGCAGGCATCCGTTGGCTTTCCTCAGATGAAATCGCCGGAGCTCCACTCAAATCCGACACCCTTCAGGTCGATCTCAGCGCGAAATTCTAATAACTCCATGAAACTTCTGCTCATCTCTCTGGCATTGATTGCAACCGCCTCCGCACAGGAAATCTCTCCTGCCGAACTCAAGCTCCGCGAACAGCTCCGCTCCACGGCGCTTTTATTGCGAGCGGCTGAAACTGAAAAAGCCAACGCCCTCGCCACCTTCGCTGCGGAGCAAGCCAAAACCATGGCCCTCCAAAAAGAAATCGACGACCTGAACGGCAAATTGACCACTCAGACCAAACGATCAAGCGAAGACAAGCTCGCGTCCGAGCAGGCGATTGCCGAACTTAACGATAAAATAATAGGCCGCGAGAGCCGTCTCAAGGAATTTTCCGCCGCGCTGGAAAAGTGGAAAGCCGCTTACCAAAAGGCCGCCCAGACCGCGCAGACAAAGGAATCCGAGCGTGCGGACCTGGCCAACGAAAAGCTTACCCTCAAAAATACGGTGGCGGATCGTGAGCGCAAAAACCTGAATCTGTACAAAACGTCACTTGATATCCTTGATCGATATGAGAACTACGCACTCGGGAAAGCCCTTTCCGCCCGCGAGCCATTTATTCAAAAAACCCGGGTCACCATCGAGAATCAGGTTCAGTCCTACAAAGACTCCATCATCGACAATAGAATAAGCGCACCTTCCAAACCCTAGAATCTCCTTTCCGACTCTTTCATGCTACTGCGATCATTCAGTCTTTTTTGTGCGTTCTCAGCTTTTCTCCAAGCTGAGGATATCATCGGTAAAATCGGCTCGGTCGAGCTTCCCACTTCCGAGGTGCAAACCCTGATTGCCTCTCTCAAGGATACTGAGGAAGCTCCTGCCGAACTGAATCCCGAGGCCCTCGACCAATTTGTCCGCGCGCTCCTTGTCCAGCGGCTTGTTCTGCAACAGGCTATTGCGGAAAAACACGATCAGAAACCGAACGTTTCCGCTCAAATCCTCCGAACGCGCGATGCCGCGATTGCGGAAAGCTACCTGCTGTCTGTTTCCAAAGCCCCCGCCGCCTATCCCACGGAAAAAGAACTCGCTGAAGCCTATGAGCAGAACAAAGGCTCCTTTCTCGTTCCCAAATCATGGCTGCTCGCCCAAATATTTGTTTCCAATCCCAAGGAATCCAAAGCCCAGGATGCGGAAAAGCGTCTCGATTCCATCGTAAAACAACTTTCTGAACCGTCCGCCGATTTTGCCTCAATTGCACGGGTTTCAAGTGACGACCGGAACAGCTCTGCGAACGGCGGCGAGCTTGGCTGGCTTCAGGAAAACCTCATTCAGCCCGCGATCCGCGATACACTTCCAACGCTCAAGCTCAATCAGGTCTCAAAACCCATCCGTCTTGATGACGGCTGGCACATCATCAAAATATTGGATGTTCGCGAAGCCAATACCCCTGCCTTGGATCAGGTCAAGCCGCAGCTAAAGGCACGCCTGCGCGCTCAAAAAGCCCAGGAAAATCGTCAGTTGTTTCTCTCCAAGCTGTTGGAAGCGAATCCACCGGCCATCAACGGTATCGAACTTTTGAAACTCAAAAGCACTCCCTGAGTGCTCTGCCGAACTCCAAACCCATGAAGCCGAAATTCATTTTCACCCGCAAAGCCCTAATCGGGCGAATCACGATTGGAGCTCCCGTTTTCTTTGGCTTTGCGATCAGCATTTCAGGCCTGGGTTCATCGCAGGCGGGAGACATTCTACGCGGTGGCGGCTCAACCACCTCAGCGCCGACAGCTGGCGCATCCTCCACCACAGGCGTCACCACGCCTGCGGATACATCGCAGGCCCGCGCCAATGCGCAGGACGCACTTGCGAGGACGACCACCGCCATTAACGCAGTCCGCGCGATGCAGGATGCCGCCCGCGCGGCGGCTCAGGCCGGCCCGGATAATCTCGGTCCCAATCTCCCAACCGTCCCCAACGGGCTCGGTTCCGGGGCACTTCAGGTCGCTCCCGGGGCTGGCACAGATCCGTCATTATGGCAGGGCGCCGAGCTTCCCACGCAAACCCAGACAGCCAACGGCCTCGTCAACGTCGGCATCCGCCAGACCGCCCAGCAGGCACTGCTCCAATGGCAGACTTTCAATGTCGGAAAGCAAACCACACTTACCTTTGATCAATCTGCGGCTGGCGCAAATGCCAACCAATGGATCGCGTTCAACCAGATTAATGACCCTACCGGGAATCCTTCGCAGATTTTAGGGCAGATCAAAGCCCAGGGACAGATTTACATCATCAACCCGAACGGCGTGATCTTCGGTGGCTCAAGCCAGGTTGATGTCAACACACTCACTGTTTCATCACTGCCGATCAACTCCAACCTGATTCAGCGAGGCCTGCTGAACAATCCGGACTCCCAGTTTCTCTTTTCCGGCCTCAACCTTCCCGGCGGAACCAACGGAACGCCTGCTTTCATTCCCACTCCGCCACCCGCATCAACAGGCATCTACGGCGATGTCACCATACAAGCCGGTGCGAAAATCTCCACTCCCGTATCGGCAGACGGCAATGGCGGTCGCGTCCTCCTCGTAGGTCCGAATGTCAGCAATAGCGGCTCCATCCTGACTCCCAACGGCCAGACCATTCTTGCCGCAGGTCTTCAAGTCGGCCTTGCGGCTCACAATTCATCCGATCCTTCCTTACGGGGTCTTGATGTTTTCGTAGGCCAGGTAGGTGCCTACGGCGGATCTAGTAGCAATACCGGAATAATATCATCCCCCCGTGGCAGCATCTCCATTGCCGGGAAAAACATCACTCAAAACGGTGCGCTTACCGCCACCACTTCAGTATCCCTCAACGGCCGCATCGATATCAGTGCCCACTACGATGCCACCCAGAATCCTGGCTCCGGAAGCTCGGGCATCGCGGTCTCTCCGTTTCTCCTGCGTAAATCAGGAACGGTTAGTCTGGGCGATGGTTCCGTCATCGAAATTCTTCCGGAATACAGTAGCAAGGAAACCTCGATTGGCACCCAGTTGGCCCTCCGTTCGCAGATCAACCTTGAAGGGCTCAATATTTATCTTGGGAAGAACTCCACTCTACTTGCGCCCAACGCCTTGGTTCGCATTGCCACAGGCGAGTGGATTTTCCAATCACCCGTTACCCGATTCATCCAGTCCGCAGGCCAGGTCTATCTTGATCAAAACGCACTCATTAATGTGGCCGGCTCCATTGATGTTCCCGTATCCGTTGCGCAAAATATTATTTCCGTCGATCTTCGCGGGGCGGAACTTGCCAACTCCCCCCTCCAACGCACCGGTCCATTGCGCGGTCAATCTGTTCAGGTGGACATACGCGATGTCGGCGTCTACCAACAATCCATGTGGATCGGCACGCCACTGGCTGATATCGCCGGTTTTGCCAATCTCATCCAGCGCGGTGTCGGCCAACTTACGACCGCAGGCGGTTCTGTCACGATCTCCGCAGGCCAGTCCACTGTCGTCCAACAGAATGCAAAGGTCGATGTCTCCGGCGGCTCCATCGCTTATCAGGAAGCCGTGGTCCGCACAACCCAGCTTGTTTCCCAAGGACGGCTCATCGACATCAGTCAGGCCCGACCGGATATCATCTATGAGGGCATCTTCGATGGCAGCTTCGACGCTTCCAACTTTAAATTCGGCACCACGGAAATCTATTCCAGCGCGCTTGTCCCGGGTGGCGGCAGATTGGAGCAGGGTTATCTCCAGGGTTCGGCTGGCGGCACACTTACTCTAACCACTCCGGCCGCGGCACTCGACGGCGTATTTTTAGGGAAAACCTTCACCGGTGGTTTTCAACGTGCCACTCCTCCGGATCCAAGCTCCCTGATTCTCAATTTCACATCCATTGACAGGAGCTATGCAGGACTTCCCATCTTTGCCCCGACGCCCCCTGCAATCACTTTTCAAGCTGCAAATCCACACGCGCCAGCCGATCCATTTCAAACCGACGCCAGTGGCAATCCCAACCAGCTTCGTGCGGACCGCATCGCGGATGTATATCTCAGCCCCGATCTCCTTAACCAAAGCGGCTTTACCAATTTTTCGCTAAATAATCCGGACGGCTCCATCACCCTGCCCGAAAACACGACCTTATCGACGCTCTCCCGTGGAAATCTTACCTTCACCGCATCGAACATCACGATCAATGGCTCGATCATCGCTCCGGGTGCCAGCCTCAATTTTAACAGCGCTAATATTTCCCTCTCCACGATTAATTTCCTGAATAATAACAACGTCAGCGAGTCCCCTCCGGCAGTGGCGGATCGCGGCCAATTCGTACTCGGAAATGGCGCGGTTATCAGCACTGCCGGCCTGCTGGTCGATGACCGTCCTGCTGCCGCCAATTCAGGTTCGGAGCCGCTTTTCCTAAACGGTGGCAGTGTCTCGATTCAGGCGTTTGATACGACCCTTCGTACAGGTGGCACCATTGATGTATCAGGTGGCGCGAGGGCCGATGTCAGAGGCCGCATTTCTTACGGTAGCGGTGGCTCCCTGACTCTCGCCGGCGGTCAGGACATCAATATTTCCTCGGTAATCGGCGGCTCACTGAATCTGGGTGCGAACTTGCTTGGCCATTCCGGAACCAGCGCAGGCTCGCTTTCGATAACCGCGCTTGCCATCCAGATCGGTGGCGGCACACCTGATCCCTCGGTTCTCCTTCTGGGCACTGAATTTTTCAATCAAGGAGGATTCGGAACGTTCGATCTCTCCGGCCTGGGTCTGGCCGATGGAACCGCCGGATTGCTAATCACCGAGGGCACCCACATCCGACCCATCGTTTCCACCCGTCTTGCGACCGCTCTGAATGATCAGCCGCTTCGA
>JACMMB010000172.1 GCA_014379305.1 Akkermansiaceae bacterium | reverse complement strand
GTGCAGCTCTATCACGTCGATTCCCCACGTCGTGATTCACGCGGCGCCACTCCAGACGCGTCTTCCGGCGCACTGCGGAATTCCTCGGATCGCGAGGTATTTTCGCTCCCGGTTTTCGCTGAAAACCGCTTCGAATTCGGCAAATTTTCCATCACTCCCGGGATCCGCGTGGAAAACATCTGGCAGGATGTGAACGAGAAAGTGAACGTGGATAAAACCGGTGCCGGGCGGCCTCTTGATCGCGAGGAAGATTCCAACACCATCCTTCTTGGCGGCGTGGGGCTCGAATATGAAATTCCGGGAGCTTCCGCCGTTTACGGCAATGTTTCCCAGAGCTATCGGCCGCGGATTTTCACCCAAGCTGTTCCGACCGGTCCCACCGCATTCGTCAACGAAGACCTCGAGGAGGGCAAGGGACTCGAATATGAACTCGGGGTCCGCGGCAAACCCACCGAATGGCTCACCTATGACGCAAGTGCTTTCCTGCTATCTTTCAGAGACCAGATCGGCACCGTTGCCGTCCCCGGCGGCACTTCCCTGGAAAACGTTGGCGATGCCATTCACAAAGGCATCGATCTCTCCCTCAATGTCGATCTGCTCACCCTGGCCTGCGGCTTGAAATCGGAAAATTCTCTCGATTGGTTTGTCAACGCAACCGTGCTGGACGCGGAATTCACAGACGGTCCCCAGGACGGAAACACTCCCCAATATGCGCCCGATTATATCCTCCGCTCCGGCTTCATTTACACCCACGGCGAAAAAGGAAAAATTTCCCTTCTCGGGACTCTGCTGGACGACCACTTCGGCGACGACGCCAATACCAACGACTTCAAAGTCCCCGGCTACCTCGTGCTCGACCTTACTGCGGAATACCTAGTGCACGAAAATGTCCGGATTCTTGCCGGCGTAAACAATCTCCTCGATGAGAGTTACTACGCGCGCGTTACCGGCGGCGGTATTGATCCCGCCAATGGCCGCAACTACTATGTCGGCTTATCGCTGGAGTTTTGAGCAAATACTCGCTTTGGAGTTCTTGATTTGGTAGGGGTGATGACGACGGATGAAAAGTTTGGAAGAAAGAATTTTTTTTCTGGTTTCGCAGGCATCCCAGTTGGAAGCATGGGTCGGCAGCTATGACGCGTCGGCATTGCGGAGATGGCTCAATGCCGAGCTGGGAGATGAGCGTCGATTGGAGCAGTGGGTGGATGGGTCAAGGGTGGTGGCGTGCGGGTCGGTATTGCACGTGGTCAGTGGGAATACGCCACATGCGGCATTTCAGTCGGTGTTCCGGGCGATTTTGATCGGATGTCGAAGCTATGTGAAATTGCCAACGGGCGGCTTGGCTGAGTTCGAGCAGTGGGCCAAGAGCGTGCAAGGAGAACTGGGTGAATTGTTGGAATGGCGCCGGGACTTGCCGGAGGAATGGCGTAAGCCTGAAACTGCGGTGGTCTATGGCGGGGCAGAGTCGATCAATTGGTTCAGGGAATGGCTGCCTAAAGCTACGAAGATCATCGAGCACGGGCCGAAGCTGAGCGCGGCCTTCGTTTTCGAGGAAAAGGAAGGTCTGACAGCAGGTTTGGCGGAGGATGTGATGCGTTTCGGCCAACGCGGCTGCCTGTCGGTTCAGATAATCTATTTGCAAGGGGATATCGCGGGATTTTGTGGAAGGATGGCATTCGCGATGCGGCAGTATAGTGAGCTCAATGGAAGGGTGCCCGGGAGCCTGTCCGAGGCTGGACAGGTGCGTAACGAGCGCGAGTTGACCCGGTTCAGGATCGCCAACGGAGCTGCCGTGAAAATGTGGGAGAGCGAGGCATCGACGGATTGGACCGTGGTCTGCGACGAGGAGAATCCATTCTTAAGGGCTGGACCGCTGAACGGCTTCGTCCGTGTAGTGCCAATGCCAAAGGTCATTTCGCAGCAATCATTGGGTGAAGAAGTCCGATACCTCTCGACGGCAGTGGTTGAGCCCATCGCTGAGGAGTGGAGGCTGGAGGGAATTGGTCCACCCAGGATTTGTGCGGCCGGACAGGCACAGGAGCCGGGAATTTTTTGGCATCCCGATGGCGAAATGCCGCTGGCGGGGCTTGTGCGCTGGCGGGATCTGGGTTGAAGTTTTACGGATGCCAGAAGCTGCCATTCGAACCATTGGAGAGATAATCGAACGGAAGGGGGAAATCCTCTATCGCGTCGAGCTGATGAATGGAAAAGTGGTTTTGGGCCATCTCTCGAAGCCACTGACCGAGGCAAATATCGTTTTTGATCCCGGAACGAAAGTCATTGTTGAACTTACGCCGTATGACTTTGATCAAGCCAGAATTCTTGATCTCGCCGAAGGCTGAAAACAATCCTTCAAGCTGCTGTCACACTGAAAAACTTGCCAAGCCTGGCGAACTGTTCCACCACTCCCTCTACTTTTAAGAAAGGCCAGAAATCCATTTCCCATTTATCCTTATGCACAAAGTTCTCATCATCGGCGCAGGCGGCGTCGGCAGCGTGGTTGCTCACAAAGCCGCCATGGTTCCTGAAGTTTTCGGAGAAATCACCCTGGCCTCCCGGACGCTTACAAAATGCGAAGACATCGCCAAAGCGGTGAAGCAACGCACAGGGCGGGACATCGCCACGGCGAAGGTTGATGCGGACAATTCCGATGAAACCGCCGCCCTAATCAAGCAAACCGGAGCCAGCCTTCTGATCAATGTCGCCCTGCCGTATCAGGATCTCAATCTCATGGATGCCTGTCTGAAAGCGGGTATCAACTACCTGGACACCGCGAACTACGAACCGCGCGATGTCGCAAAATTCGAATACTCGTGGCAATGGGCATATCAGGAAAAATTCATGCAAGCCGGGCTTTCGGCCCTCCTCGGCTCCGGCTTTGATCCAGGCGTCACGAATGTTTTCACCGCCTGGGCCTTGAAGCATCATTTTGATGAAATCCATACCCTCGATATCATTGATGTGAATGGCGGAAACCATGGCAAAGCCTTTGCCACCAACTTCAATCCGGAAATCAACATCCGCGAAGTCACGGCCGAGTGCCGACATTACGAAGACGGAAAATTCGTCGAGACGCCGCCAATGTCCATGCATCAGACTTTCACCTGTCCGGATGGAGTTGGCAGTTACGAGATCTATCGTATGTATCATGAGGAACTCGAGTCACTCGTCAAACACATCCCGACGATCCGGCGTGCGCAATTCTGGATGTCTTTTTCACCAAATTACCTCAAGCACATTGAAGTTTTGCAAAATGTCGGCATGACCCGTATCGATGAAGTCGAATATCAAGGCCAGAAAATCGTCCCCCTCCAGTTTCTGAAAGCGGTTCTTCCCAATCCCGGCGATCTGGGGCAATCCACCAAAGGACGGACATGCATCGGCAACATCATCGCTGGCATCAAGGATGGGAAACCGAGGGCCATCTACATCTACAACATCTGCGATCATGAAGCCTGTTTCGCCGAAGTCGGCTCCCAGGCGATTTCATACACCACCGGAGTTCCAACAATGATTGGCGCGAAACAGATGCTCACCGGGGGCTGGGATAAGCCAGGCGTGTGGAACGTCGAGCAAAACGACCCTGATCGCTTCATGGCGGACCTGAATTCCTACGGCTTGCCATGGCAGCTTATTGAACTCACCTCCGCGCATGCCGCTGGATTATGTGTGGTTCAATGAGAGTCTGGAATGGCAGGGCTGGGTTTTGTAAAATTTTACGATCAGGATGAATTCATCGCGTAAAAAATGACAGAACGGCTTTCATTTATCTGTGCATTGGGTAGCAGAGTGGACTTATTTTAATGGTGTTATGAGGAAATCTCGTGCAGACACCCTCAGAGTTCTGTTTTTTTAATTACCGGAATATTTCCTTGCAAATGCTCCCTTCCAACTAGAGCGTTTGCAAAGTAATGACATCCAAAACCCTAGCTTCATTCGTAGTATCTTTTGCTACGCTTTCATTGCCCCTTATTGGACAAGATCGATTTCTTGGAAATGCGCTCTTATACCCCGAAGATGCTGCTGTGCCGGCATCCCCACTGGAATTTATTCTAGCTCGTGACGCGACTTATAGGCAGAATCCTACAGCAGTCGCTTTTGAACGAGGATCTCTACAGGTTGATCTCAGGGATGGAATAATTATTAACGAGCGATTTTCTATTTTCGACGAATATATACCACCCGGAGTCACTGCGGATCCAATCGATATTTTCGGAGTAGTAGATGTAACCACAACACTTGGAACAACTGCGTTTGTCACATCCGGAACTGGAGAACCCCTTTTCCGAGGCACCGATTACAAGGAATTATTTGTGGCTGTAGCAAGTCTGATCCCCGCAGCCGTGGTTGAGCCAGGTCGCACGGACTTGGTCAGGTTGCAATCAGCCCCGCCATCCACATTGCCGCGCCCTTCCGCAGGGTTTGTTCCTACCGCCGTTTTAGCATTATTCAACATTCAAACACCCTTCATCAAGGATTATCGGCTAGGCCGATATACCTCTAATAGATCGTATAATGCGGGTGAGAGAGGCCGATTCGATACCGACATTGTTCCTGGAACTTACAACTATAATTTCCCACGGCTCAACAAACCCGAGGTCCCGGTTCGGATAGGTATTAATTATTTTCCTACCTTGGATGGATTCAGGAAAATCAATAGCCAGAAACAGGGCTTCAGATTCACAAATCTAAAGTTCAACGATGGCTTTGCAGAGCTGGACATAAACGTCATCAACAAAATCACGTGGGAAGGAAATAACTTCGGAATTGTTTCCTCAACTGACAATCTTTACTTCTCTATCGTGGGCTTGAGCGATGATGAAGATCCGCTATCGG
>JACMMB010000171.1 GCA_014379305.1 Akkermansiaceae bacterium | reverse complement strand
GCGACGTCTGTCATCTTCCGTTCCCCAACCGCTGAGAGCTGCGATAATAATGTCCGGGAAGCGTTTGCGAATTGCGCGGGCAGCTTCCAGTCCATCAAGCCGGGGCATTCCCAAATCGAGAAATGCCAGCTGGGGCGAGAAGGCCGCGGCCACCTCCACCGCTTCCTGTCCGTCATAGGCGACTGCGACGTCAAACCCCTCTATGCGCAGGAACATGCCGAGGATATCTGCTGCATTTTTGCTATCGTCCGCAACCAAGACTCGGGCGGGAGTTTGCGGGGCCGGTGAAAAGCGGATATCCTGTGAGGGAAATGGGGGCTCCCGGGGAGGAGAGGACAAGGGCAGCCGCACGGAGAATTCGCTGCCGCAGCCATCTCCTTCGCTGAATAACGAAACGTTCCCCCCATGAAGTTCGACCAGGGTCTTGACGAGCGTGAGCCCGATCCCCAGGCCATCCGTTGAGCTGCTTGCCCCTTGGTCAAAAAGCTCGAAAATGGAATTCTGAACAACCGGGGGGATGCCGATCCCATTGTCCTTCACGCGGATATCGACATTACCGGTGATATCCAGGGACGCTTTCAGGTAGATCTTCCCTCCCCCTGGAGTATATTTCACGGCGTTGGATAGAATGTTCGTGAGTATCTGGTTCAGCCGATAGAAATCAGCGTCGATGAGGACTGGGTGCGGGGGGATTTCACAAATGAATTCGTGGCCCTTTTCGGCCAGCGCGGGCCGCACCGCCTGCAAGGCAGTCTCGATCACTTCGGAAAGCTGGACCTCTGATCTCTGCAGGATGATTTTTCCCGTAGTGATGCGCGCCATGTCCAGCAGGTCGTCGATAAGATGGGTCATCTGTCCGACCTGCGTCTTGAGAATGTCGCCAAGTTGCGAGACGAACGCTGGGTTGTCGGGCGAGCGCTGGATCATTTCCACCGCGGTAAGGATTGGTGCCAGGGGATTTCTCAACTCGTGTGCGAGAGTCGCGAGAAAGGCATCCTTTCGCCTTCCGGACTCCCTCAAAAGATCGATTTGGCGCTGCCCGGTAAGATCGCGCGTGATTTTGGCGAATCCTTTGAGTTCCTTTTTCTCGTCGAAGAGTGCGGTGATAACGACATTTCCCCAGAAGCGGGTGCCATCCTTGCGCAGCCTCCAGCCTTCATCCTTGGCGCTTCCGTCGCGGAGAGCCTCTGCCAGAAGGCTGGCGGGTAAGCCAATGGCCCGGGCTTCCGGAGGATAGAAAACGGAGAAATGGACGCCCAGGATTTCGTCTTCCTCATATTGTTTGATTCGGCGGGCACCGCAGTTCCAAGACATGACGTGGCCTTCGGAATCCAACAGGAAAATCGCATAATCCTGCACGCTTTCGATCATCAGCCGCAGACGTTCCTCACTCCTGAACAAGGATTCTTCCGCCAATTTCCGTTCCGTCAAATCACGGGTGATCTTCAGAAACCCCGCCACCTCACCATTACTGGCGCGGATCGCGTTGATGGTAACTGCGGCCCACAGGCGACTGCCGTCTTTCCGGAAGCGCCATCCCTCGTCCACGAATCTCCCCGTGTGATAGGCCGTTTGCAGTTCGAACTGGGGCAGGCCTCTTGCGCGATCCTCCGCGGAATAGAAGCGGGAGAAATTTTCTCCGACAATCTCCTCAGAAGTGTAACCCTTGAGCCGCTCGGCTCCCAAATTCCAGTCGAGGATGGTGCCATCCAAACTCATCATGAAAATAGCGTATTCTTCCACCGAAACCACCAGTTCATCGAAATGTCCCTGTTTCTCACGGAGCCACTCCGTGGCTTCCCGGGAACTTTTGAGGGGTTTAAATGTCGGCGGGGTCATGGAGATTGAACATTATTTCTTCCGGGTGAGTTAGCGCGATAGTGGCAGGATTTCTGGCTAACCCCACGGGCTCCTCATTCCGCCGTAATCGGAAGCCCATGGATCGGCATCAAGCTTTTGCAAGTGCCGTGCCAAACGTACGGTCCTTGTCCCTGGAACATTACGGCGCTATCGGGAAGGTGGGCGCTCGTGCAAAATGCTTGCTGAAGCGCAAAAGGACCGATCGTCTGGCAAGGAGGTTGGCGACCGCCCATGGCAGCCGTAAAGGGTGGCTTGCATCATGGTGTGGGGATGGCTTGGGCGAGGAGGATTTGCCGCAGCGGGCAGCACCCATAATCGTCAGCAATGCACTGCGCTGAATTTGTCCATCCACGTTTTCGGTTAGTGCTCCCGCGGGCCTCAAGCCATTCAAGAATCCTGTCAGTGTTTGGAAGGTCGGGACGATTTAAGTGGGGATTCGATCTCATTTTGAATGCCGCGGCCGCGGATCAATCATTGAGCCTCCCGATTCCGCCCCATTGCTCAGCAGGGTCATTTTCTGGGCCTCGCGCATAGCGGTTAACTCTCGAGCTCAATGAGCTGGCTGCGCTGGCTCTCGTTCACCTCAAGGTGGAAGGAGCCGTCCATCTCGTCGGACTTCTGTCGAACAACTTCTAAGTTCCTCAATTCGGTCAGCGAGTCTTTTCCGCCAGTTTCCTGAATACCTCCCGGAGCATCCCCGGCTCAGGAGGCTTGACCACGTGGAGGTCAAACCCGGCCTCCAGGATGTTTTTCCGATCCTCTTCCTCGTCCCGTCCGGTTAGCGCGACGATAAAGCATTGCTTGCCGCCGGGAATCTCGCGGATTCTGGCAGCCACCTCGTAGCCACTTACGTCGGGGAGGCCCAGATCCAGAAAAATCACGTCGGGGTTCATTTCACGTGCAATGAGGATGGCGTCTTCACCCAAATAGGCGGATCGCACATCGAGTCCCTCCATTTTGAAGAACAACGTGAGAATATCGGCGGTGGTAAGGCTGTCTTCCACCACCAGCACTTTCTTCGGGGTTGACGACCGGACAGGCGGCTCGACCGGAGATTCCGGCTCGGCTTGCCCGGCGGTGCGGCCCTCGGGCATCACCAGGCTGTCCAGAAGACGCGCCATTTCCAGTGTCTGGCGCTCCAGCATGCCAATGATTTTTCGGGTTTGGTTGGCATCCCCCAAGGAAAGTTTCAGTAATTCAATACCTGTCAAAATCGACGAGAGCGGGGAGCGGAGGTCGTGTGCGAAGTTTGCCAGCCGGCTGGCATGGCGCGATTCAATTTCAGAACTTTCTGAGATCCCGTGGTGAGGGAAGACCGGAGGGTCGGTTGTTAAGTTCGCGTTGGCGCTCATAATTCGCCTGAGACGCTGGGACTTCGCCGAGAGTGCGGCAAGAAATCTTTCAGAAAGGTTGGATCTCGTTCGGATGAGAGTCTAATTCTTGACGCGAGGATGCCGAGCCCTAGCTTGCACGGATTACTGCCGTTCATGAAGAAATCCACTGCTTCCGCGTCACCCATTCCCTCCTCCCCACCGATTACATCCTCCCGAAAGGGTCCGGAGACCGGGGATTACAAATTGCTTCTAGCGGCATTGACCTCGTTTAAACGCGGGGATTTCAGCGCCCGTTTGCCGGAAGACTGGACCGGGGTCGCCGGGAAAGTGGCGGATACCTTCAACGAAGTCATTGCCCGCAATCAGGACTTGGCGTTGGAACTGGCGCGGATCGGCGAAGTCGTCGGTGTCGAAGGCCGGATCGGCCAACGGGCATCCCTCGGCGAAGTTCAAGGCGCTTGGAGTGCTGCCATCGGCTCGGTGAACAACCTCGTCGCCAACCTCGTGCAGCCCACCAGTGAAATGGCGCGGGTCATCGGTGCGGTGGCCAAAGGCGATTTATCGCAGACGATTTCCACCGAGCTCGACGGACGCCCATTGAAGGGGGAATTCCTCCGAACCGCCCGCACTGTAAACACGATGGTGGAACAGCTCGGCGGGTTCGCATCGGAAGTCACCCGGGTCGCCCGCGAAGTGGGCACCGAAGGAAAACTCGGTGGCCAAGCGAAGGTCAAAGGCGTGGCCGGGACATGGAAGGATCTCACCGATAATGTGAACCTGATGGCCGGCAATCTGACCGCGCAGGTGCGGAACATCGCCACGGTCACGACGGCAGTGGCCAATGGCGACCTCACCAAGAAGATCACCGTCGATGTGAAAGGGGAGTTCCTTGAGCT
>JACMMB010000170.1 GCA_014379305.1 Akkermansiaceae bacterium | reverse complement strand
TGCCCCCGCCAATATCGACGATCATGTTTCCAGATGCTTCCTGCACGGGAAGACCGACCCCGATAGCGGCGGCCATGGGCTCTTCGATGAGGTAAACTTCGCGGGCTCCGGCTTGCTCGGCGGACTCGCGGACGGCGCGGCGCTCAACTTCCGTAATGCCGGAGGGAATGGCGATGAGAACTCTGGGATTGGAGCGGCGACCCTTGTTAACTTTGCGGATGAAGTGGCGAAGCATAGCTTCGGTCACTTCGAAATCGGCAATCACACCGTCTTTTAAAGGTCGGATCGCAATGATGTTGCCCGGTGTCCTTCCCAACATGCGCTTGGCATCGTCTCCGACAGCCAGAACTTCGTTGGTGCCGGCTCTAACGGCTACCACCGAAGGTTCGCGTAGGACGATGCCGTGGTCTTTAACATTGATAAGAGTATTTGCAGTGCCGAGATCGATGCCGATGTCGCTGGAAAACATGTTTCCAAAGAATTTTTTGAACATGAATATATGATGGTGATAAAAGTGGTTGAAAATGAGAGAGTTATTTATAAATAAAAGAACCAAACGACGGAGCTTGTCGATGGATTTCGAGCTTGATTGGAATAGAGAACAGCCGCGATCCAAGTCTTGCGGCGGAAGGAGAGAATTGGAAAGTGCTGTGATTGCGTCAAGCGGGAAAGCGCGTTCCACGCAATTGGTTAAACGGTTCCACGAGCCTTCCGCCACTTGGCCTAATGTGGGAAATAATGGGCACACGGTGAGTCTTGGGTAGCCGCCGCAATTTGATTGAGGATTTGCGGGCAATCATGAAAAGCTGGTTCGATGATTGATGTGGTCTGCGGCATTGTCAGGAACGACGCTGAGGAGATTCTGGTTTGTCGCCGCGCCGCGCATAGGCATTTGGGGGGACTTTGGGAGTTTCCCGGAGGAAAGGTGGAAGCGGGGGAATCGGCCGAGGAAGCATTGGCCAGGGAGTTGAAAGAGGAACTTGGAGTGCTGGTTCGGGTTGGGAAAATTTTCAAAGTGACGGCTGAGTGGACGGATGGCTTGGTGGCGATTCGTTTGGTGGGTTACTGGTGTGTGATTTTGGAGGGAGTTGCGGAGGCACTTGAACATAAGGAATTGCGCTGGTGCCGTATGGATGAACTTGAGGGCCTGGCGTGGGCGGAGGCGGATTTGCCATTCGTAGCAGAAGTGATTGAAGGCGGTCGGAATATTTGACGGATTGAGAAATTGAACAAATGTGCTTTGTTCATAACTATGAATGATTTCCGTCTGGCCCGATCGCTTGGTGTGGGCGCGTTATATGCTTCAACGTCTTTATTGGCATCTGCTATGGAAATTGAGATCGATTACACATTGGATACGAATGGTTTTTTTAATCAGGCGGGGTCGAAGGAAGCAATGCGGGCGGTTTGTGATTACTTTGAGGGAATATTGGCTGATGATCTGGCAAGGATAGATCAGGCCCAGTGGCCCGGAAATTCGTGGATTGCCAGGGTGAGAAACCCGGCAACCGGGAATGTGGACACATTTCCAGGGAAGGTGATACCGGCCAATACCTATATCCTGTATGCTGGCGGTCGAAATCTCAATGGCGCCGGCCAAGGCGGACAAAATTTTTATAGCGCCAGCGGCAGCGGGCCAAATTCCCAACAATGGTTTGATCTTCTGCAGTCGCGTGGGGAGCCCGGGGCGCTTGCCAACCCACCTACGGATGCGGGGCCATGGGGAGGCTCGATCACTTTCTCAACCAGTCGCACTTGGAATTTTTCACAGACTGCTTCGGTAGGAGGCGGTCGCTCGGATTTTATCACAATAGCCCTTCATGAGGTTTGCCATGCGCTGGGAATGGGGACGGAGGATTCATGGAATACCTATGTAAACGGGGCAAGTTTCACCGGGCCTAAATCAACCGCCAGTTATGGAGGAAATGTGCCTCTGCAAAGTGGCGGTCGCCATTGGCGCGATGACGGAATGTGTACGAGCAGTACCGCAACGGGATATAGCCCCAGCAATCCCCTAAACGTTTTGAGCCGGGCTGTCGGCCAATTCGGAGTTACCGAGGGGCAAAATCAAATAGCACTTTTGGACCCTGTTTCGTGCCGGGTAGGATCGAAACTGAAAGTGATGACAGCGCTGGAAGTCGCCGGGTTGGATGATGTGGGCTGGGAGATCAAAACGGGGATAATCACTCCGCTTCCTGAGCTGGCCATTTCCGTTAACCAAGATAACGGCGCTGTGACCTTGAGTTGGCTAGCCAATCCCGACCGGGTTTATCAGGTTCAGGAATCCGGCACACTCCAAGATTGGGTTGATTTGGGTAACCCGGTTTCGTTGCGGAGCGGTCCGGTTAATTTTCCTGATGGGGATCCACCGATCGGTCGGAATTTCTACCGCTTGCATGTCGATCCTCCCTCCAGCTCGGACGTTGCTTTCGCACTTGCAAATAGATCTTCCTATTATCTGACGGTCGAAACAGAGCCCAATGACGTTTCGGATTGTGATATCTGTGCCGACGGACACTAGCGCGGCTGGTGTAGGTGTCGCTGCGTTTTTTTTGACAAATGGGTAGGGGATGGGCTACTTCGCGGTCTACAATTCCATCCACAAATATTATGAGCGAAATGACGACCGAGAAGCATGTGTTCCAAGCAGAGATTCAGCAATTGCTCGATCTGGTGGTGCATTCGCTCTACACCGACAAGGATATTTTCCTGCGGGAGCTTATTTCAAATGCATCGGACTCGATGGAGAAGGTGCGACATTTAGAAGGGACGGCGAAAAATTTTAAAGATGCGGGGGATGAGCTGACGATTTCCCTGGAGATGGATAAAGAGGCAAAAACGATCACACTGACGGATCGCGGCATAGGGATGACGCGGGAGGAACTGGTGGAAAATCTGGGAACGATCGCACATTCGGGCACGAAGGCGTTTTTGGAGCAAATGAAGGAGTCGGGCGGGAGTCCTGCGGGTTTGATCGGGCAGTTTGGAGTCGGTTTTTACTCGGTGTTCATGGTGGCGGACAAGGTCGAGGTATTCAGTCGGTCCTGGCAGGAAGGTGCGGAGAACCTGCGCTGGACGAGCGATGGCAAGACCGGCTACGAGATCGAGGAAGCGGAGGAGCTGCCACGCGGGGTGAAAATCGTGCTGCACCTGAATGAGCAGAGTGAGGATTTTTCCGAAGAGTACCGGGTGAAGGGGCTTATCGCGCGGTATAGCAATTTTGTGGGATTTCCGATTTTGGTGGCCGGGAAGAGGGTGAACGAAGTTGAGGCATTGTGGTTGAAGAATAAATCGGAGATTTCCGAGGAGGAATACAAGGCCTTCTACCAATTTGCGGGCAAGGCCTTCGATGAGCCGTGCTATCGGTTGCATTTCAGTGCTGACGCACCGATCGCGATCAATGCGTTGATTTTCGCGCCGGGTGAGAATCCGGAAAAAATGGGGTTTGGAAAAGTGGATGGCGGCGTGGCGTTGTATTGCAAGAAGGTGCTGATCGATGCGGAGCCGAAGGGCTTGTTGCCGGATTGGCTCCGCTTCGTGAAAGGGGTGGTGGATAGCGCGGATCTGCCGCTGAACATTTCCCGGGAAACCATGCAGGACAGCGCCTTGGTTAGGAAGCTGAACGGCGTGATCAGCAAGCGCATTATCAAGATGTTCGAGAAGGAGGCGGAGGCCGATCCCGCAAAATACCGGGAGTTTTACAAAAAATTCGAGCGGTATTTCAAAGAGGGGATCGCGACGGATTATGCGAACAAGGATGCTTTGGCCAAATTGCTGCGATTCGAAAGTTCAATGACCGGGGCGGGAGATGTATGCAGTCTTGTGGATTACGTGGGGCGGATGAAGGATGGGCAGGAAACGATCTATTACCTGGTCGGCCAGAATCGGGACCAGATTGAGAGCGGGCCATTTGTGGAGGGGTTCAAGGCGAGGGGCTTGGAGGTAATATATTTTACGGACGCGGTCGATGAGTATGTGGTGGATTCGCTGGGTGAGTTTGATGGGAGGAAGCTGGCATCAATCCGTCATGCCGGAGTGGAACTGGCAGACGTGGATGCCGAGGCGGATGGGCTCTCCCCGGAGGAGATTTCGGGGCTGTGTGATTATTTGCAGGGTGAACTTGGTGATAGGGTGACCAAAATCTCCAGCGGCAAACGGCTGGTAGACAGTCCAGTGATTGCCTTGGTCCCCGAGAATGGAATGAGCCCGCAAGTGCGCCAAATGATGAAGGCGATGGACGAGAATTTCAAAGACGAGGTGAAGGTGGAATTGGAAATCAATCCACGCCATCCATTGGTTAAGAAACTGGCCGAGGTGAGGGAAAAACAGCCCGAGGTGGCGAAGCTCGTGGCGGCGCAGCTTTTGGATAATGCACTTATTTCAGCAGGGCTTCTGGATGACGCCCGCGGGACGATAATGCGGATGAATTCCTTGATGGAAAAGGCGATGGGATAAGCTGAAACAGAGTCTGTGAATAACTTGGGGAAAACCTGTTCTCGATGTCGTTGCATTGTAATTTTGAGGGAGGAGCGAGAGAATAGATATGAGCAGGATTTATCGTGGAGTGGCTTGATGGCTTAGGCTTGTTCACAGGTTAAAAGGGTTAATAACATGTGGATAACTGTGCAAGATGCTGACTAATAACTGAATATAGTGTGTCGGATCTGTTACTCAGGGAAGCTCACAAGTTATTCACACTTGTCTTTGTCTCAATGAATAATTCTGAATGCACTGCTGATACTGCTTATCGGCTATTTTTTGCGGGTCACTGTTGAGGCGACTCATGCACAAGTCATGTGAACAACTGAAACTTCACGGCTAAATCCTCGGCTCGTAAGCGTGCTTGTTTCCGCAAACACGCCCGTTTGAGTTTGCAAAAATTGACTGATTGACTGATTGGCAGCATTTCGTAGTTTTTAAGACTACCCAAACCCATGAAAAACCTATTCTGCGCCGTGATGCTGATTTCATCTGTATCGCAGGCTTTTGGCTTGGAACAGAAAGAAGCAAAAGTCGGCGAAGATCTGGTTTTCTTAAAAAAGTCCGCATTGGCCATTGATCAGCACATTGCGGCTTTTTATCGGCGCCAAAATCTTCCTGTTCCTGAAGTCACGGATGACGCGACTTATTTGCGGCGTGCTTTTCTCGTGGCTATAGGGCGGATTCCAACTTCAGAGGAAGCGCTGGCGTTTCTGGAAATGGATGATGATGCGAAGCGGGAAGAGCTGGTGCAGCATCTGATCAAGTCACAGGGATATTCGAGTCATATGACCAACTGGGCGTTCGACTTGTTGCGCTTGCGCGATAATCAGCCGGGAGGCCAGGCCAACAACGAGCCTTACAGGAACTGGGTCCGCTCCGCGATGGATAGCAACATGACTTGGAATGAGTTTGTTACGAGATTGGTGAGTAGTTCAGGCAATGGTTGGGATCCGAAAACGGCGGCGGTGGGATATTACACCATTGATCGTGGCATGCCCTTGGACAACTTATCCAATACGATGCGGATCTTTCTCGGATCCCGGATGGAGTGCGCTCAATGCCATGACGATCCCTTTGGAAAGACCGAGAGAAAAGATTTCTACCATCTGGCTGCGTTCACAAACGGACAGTATGATCAAAACGAGGAATACATGAGCAAGCTTTGGACAGAGCTTGAGAAGGATCAGGAGGAGCGGAGCGAGGAGTATCGTTTCGCGCAGTTGTTCCGAAATCGGATTTTCGGAATGTCGCTCGGTGGAGGGGGAGCTGGTAGGATCGAGCTGCCTTCCGATTACCAGTATCGGGATGGCAGTCCTGGAGAAATGGTTGGTGCGAAAACTCCGTTTGGCAAAACCGTCCGGATGTCGGAGCGCAAGGATGACAGTGATGGCCGGGAACAATTTGCAGACTGGATTGTTACAAGAACCGGTGAGCAGTTTTCCGCTATTATTGCAAACCGGATGTGGAAAAGGGTTATGGGCAAAGGAATCTACGATCCTGTGGATGAGTATATCGAGTCTTCAAAGACCGTGCATCCGGATCTGATGAGCTTCCTTGCGCGTCTTGTTCATGAACTCGACTACGACCTGCGAGCTTTCCAACAAGTGCTGATGTTAACTCGGACATTTCAATTTGGCACTAACCCTAACCCTTCGCGAGTGGCTGGAGGTGACGATTTCCACGGACGGAAAATTGAAAGGCTCTCGGCGGAGCAAATATGGGATTCCCTGATCACACTTTCCAGCGGCGATCCTGATAAGATGGCGAAGCGCACGGCTGACAACCGAATATATGTTAGCAACAGCCCGGTTCTAGTTGGTAAAAAAGACATGGTCCAGCTCTCAAATGAAGTGCTCGCGCTCGAATCAGAGGCTGAGGTCAGGAAATACTTTAAAGATTTCATGGCCACCGTGAAAAGTGGAGGAACGGACATCAAATCCGATGATTCGATGATGGCGATGAGTGAGGTGAAAACCTATGGGCTGGATTCACCGGTGCGTGCGTCCGAATTACCTTCACCCGCGCCACGTGAACATTTTCTCTATCTGTTCGGAGCTTCCGACCGTCTGGTCGTGGAGGGCTCAAGCCGTGAGCCGAATGTAGGACAAGTGCTTTCCATGATGAACGGCTATGTCCAGCGGCAATTGGTGAGCAACAATGATTCGCATCTCTACAAAAGTCTGGAAGGGGCCAGCTCGGTTGATGAAAAAATCCGACGTTTGTATGTAGCGATTTTAAGCCGCGCGCCGACCGGAGAAGAAATGGACTGGATGAAAGAAGAAGTTACGGCCCAAGGCGAGGAGGGATACCGGAACATTGTATCGGCATTGGTTATCTCGTCCGAGTTTCTGTTTCTGCAATAAAATCGAAAGCGTTTTCAAAAATCAATCCCATGAATCAAATCCTCAATAAGCTCGACGAACCCACCCGCCGCCAATTCATGCTGAATGCGGCTCGAACCTATCTGGGGGTCCACCTTTTTCCGATGCTTGGGCCGAGTATCGCAAGTGCGGCCACGGAGGGAGCTGCAAAAGGAGCGAAAGCGCAGCATGTCATTTACCTCTACATGTCCGGGGGCATGAGCCACTTGGATACCTTTGATCCGAAGCCGAAGAAAAAAGAAGTCATGGGGCCGACCAAGACCATTCCCACCAAAGCGGATGGGGTTGAGCTTGGCCAGTATTTACCCAAAACCGCAGAGGTGACGGACAAGATGTGCATCATCAATTCCCTCAATTCCACCCAGGGAGCGCATGAACAGGGCAGCTATATCATGCACACCAGCTATTCCTTGCGGGGAACGATCAAGCATCCCGCGTTGGGTTCGTGGGTGGTGAAACTCGGCGGCCGTCTCCATCCGGAATTACCCGGCTTTGTAGCAGTCAACTCCTCGCCGGAATTGACAGGCGGAGGATTTTTTGGCGCGACCTTTTCCGCCGCACCGATTGGCAGTCCCGATCAGGGATTGCAGGATTCAAAGCGCTTCCCAGACGTTTCAGAAGAAGACTTCGGGCGTCGCCTGTCGCTGGCCGATCGATTGAACACCCAGTTTCACAGCCGTTTTCCAAATACCGATGTGAAGGCCTACGAGGAGCTTTACCGCGAGGCAATTTCACTGATGAACTCGAAAGATCTGAAGGCCTTCGATCTGAGTGAGGAAGATCAGGCAACCCGAGACCTCTATGGCCCGGGAAATTTTGCCCAAGGATGCCTGCTGGCGAGAAGATTGGTGGAGAACGATGTCCGCTTTGTCGAGGTGCAACTGGGTGGCTGGGATACTCACTACGACAACTTCACCGCGGTGGAGGGACGTTGTCTTGAATTTGATCAGGCATACGCCGCACTTCTGACTGATTTGGATAAACGCGGCAAATTAAAAGACACCCTGGTTGTGGTGGCGACCGAGTTTGGACGCACTCCGGAGATAAATACAGATCACAGCGATGGCCGGGATCATCATCCGGGCGCTTTCAGTTGTGTGCTTGCGGGCGGGGGCGTGAAAGGTGGCGTAAAGTATGGGGAAACGGATTCCACCGGCGGAAAAGTAAAAGAAAACGAGGTCAGCGTGCAGGACTTCAATGCGACGATCGCCTATGCACTTGGGCTGCCATACGATTTGGTCATTATGTCGCCGAGCAAGCGACCGTTCAAAATTGCCGACAAGGGAACTCCGGTGACTTCCATTTTCGGGTGAGGGATATTCATCAAACTCCTGTTTTGTAGCCTGGAAGGGAGCCGAAAATCTCCACGCTGCAAATCAAACCTTTTCTTGACGCGATAGACAACTTTGTAAGACTGGCCGCGATGAAAACCCTTTTGAAGTTCGGTGCATTGTTGCTTGTGAGTGGAATTTTTTCCTCATGCGGAATCCCGATGGCGGCGGTCAGGACTGTTCAGAATACGAGCCAGACTGTGCTTACCGCGGCAAGTGCGGCTTTTGATTAGCTTTTCCCGTCGCTACGCTTCAACCGGTTTTGAAACCTGCCTGACAATCCGCGAACACTCGCTTTGATGGGAGAGTTCCAACCAGATGGTATTTTCAGGCATCAGATTTAGGAATAAATCCGCCCACTCGCAGATAATGATTCCGGATTCGTCCAGATATTCCTCCCAGCCAATGGAGAGAAGTTCCTGTTCCGTGTTAAGCCGGTAGAAATCGAAATGAAACACCTTACAAGCACCTTCAGTGTATTCATTGATGATGCTGAAGGTGGGGCTTGAGACCAATGTGTCCGGATTCATCGCTTGCACAAAACCTTTCGTCCAATGGGTTTTTCCGGTGCCGAGAGTGCCGATGAGCCCGAAGACATCGCCCGATTTGGCGGACCGAGCATACTGCGCGCCCAGTTTGAGCATATCCCCGGCTGAGTCTACGGATGTCTCGATCATGGATTTTTTGTAAATCGGGTGAGGATGGCGCGAACATCCCCGATGTAAACCGAGGCTCGAAGTTCTAAAGGGATGCGGTCGGCATCATCACTGAGCCACAGGGTTACGGGCTTTTTAAGTTTTTTGTATGGGACGAGATCCAGCGTGTCGCGGTCGATTTTCCGCATGGAAAAGCTAAGCCGTATGGAATCACGTCCAAAGTGCTTTTCCTTGGCTTCGGTGCGGACTTTGAGCAGGTAGGGAGATTTGAACGGAAATAGAAGCAAAGTATGTTCATCGCCCGGGTTCAGTTTCTGGCTGCGAATATAGAGGATGGCGGAAAAAATATCCTGAGCGCGGCCGTGTGAGAAAGACCGCAACTGTGCGGCGGTTAGTTTTGTCTTCGAGTCCGTGGTGATCTCTTGAGAGGTGACTTTTGCGAGAGAGTATCGGTTGCGGGTCACTGTGATTTCCCTGGAGTCATTTTCGCTCGAGTGGAAATATCTGGATCTGAGAGTAGCCGGATGGATTTCCGACCAATAATTGTGTTTATATGGAAAAAGAGCTGAGGCAGGGCCTTGGCTTGATGCTGTTGATTTAATTACAAAAGAGCCGGTTTTCTTTGAAGTCGGTGGAGCGAATTCCAAATTCAGTTTGCCGGCATTAAGCATTCCTTTCCAACTGAGCTGAAAATCGAGCGAGGATGCTGAAATGGCGGGATGCGGACCGACTTTAAGCGATGATAGCTCACCTTCCCAGGCAGGTGCGGCCAAAGCTCCGAGAGTCGTGAAAAAAGTAGGAATGAGAAAACGCATGTTCCCGGTGTGACGTTCGGCAATTCTCCTTATTCAAGACGGATCCAAACGCATGTGAATGCGAAAGGCGGCTCAATTCTCAACAGGATAGACCGGGCTGGCCCGTGGTGGCAAGACCCCCTGTAAATCCTCCTCCGGAATACCGAAGGATGTGTCCTCACGATCCTCGGAAGTCGGGAGTGGTCGGAAGGATTCCGAGTGGGTATCAACCCGGAATTCCAGTTTCATCACATCCCGATTCGTCTCGGCCAACTGATCCAGTAGGTCGCGATTTTCGGTCCGGAGTTTCTTCATTTCGGAAACCAGGCCTTCGAAAAATTCTTTTTGCGCTTTTGACTCACGGCTTGGCTTATATGTGGCGAGTGGGGCAGGACGGGTCGCGGTTTTAGGGGACAGAGTTTTGGTCTTCGCTGGATTTCCCCGATCAGGGACTTTCCGAATGACTTGCTCGGGGGGATATTCAGCAACGTAATTTTGTACAGACCAAAAGTGCATCATGCCCGCTGACATCATCGCAACGAGCAACATTCCACAGATCAATGGCGGGGTTGGGTTCATGGTTGGTCGATTGAGTCCACCTCAGATTCGGGCTTTGGAAGCGAAGCCAGGATTTGTTGCAGACGGTCGATGGCTTCGCCAAAATGCTTTGAGTCTTCGTCGAGCTGGACGACTGATTTACCGAGGATCGCACTTACGGTGTCTTGTTGTTGATAACCGTCCAGCGCTTGGAATCCAGGTTCCGGGATTGAAAAAGATATAACTCCATCACTTTCCGGAGTGAGAATGTGCGGGCGGATGCTGAGTGAAATGGTCGTGCCGGATGAAAGCTGCACGTCTCTTTCAAACGCTGGCCCGGTATCGACTTTCTCCAGCTTCCAGCCGCCTGGAGCGGATGATAGAGGCTTGGCGGGGAAGCTTGATTTTAGCTTAACCTGCGAGGGATCAATTTTGCCGGTTCCTTTTCTAATGGATTCGACACGAACCTCCAAGCCAGGCTCAGTGGTTTTCGCGGATTCAGGCTCTCCAAGGATTGCAGGAGCATTCTCTGCTTCCTTTGGATTTGTCGGGGCATCCTGCTGCTGTTCTTTAGGCGGCTTGCCAGTCACCAAAACGGGCTTTTCCGTTTTTTCAGCAGATGGCTTCACGTCTACATTCTCATCCACTGCGATGGCACGGGGTGCCGGTGGCTCGAGGACCACGGTGACCTCGTTAGCTTCATCATTCACCGCGCCTTTGAGACGATTGAATTCGTCGATGGCTTTCCGAACGCTATCGGACTCGGAATTTTGTTCGTCTGCCTTATCCAGGTTCTGGGCTTGAAGGCTAAATGCGAGGCCGCAGATAATTGAGAAAATGGTTTTGATTTTCATGGCTATTTAGCGGGCTTCTGCAGCTGGATGGTTTCGATGGTGTCGAGTGCGGATGGATCGCCTGAAGTGAGAGGATTGAGTTGATTGCCGGGTAGGGAAGGGCTGTCGGCGCGCAAAACCTGAAGCGGAATTGAATCCGCCATGAGCGTATTCCAATCGCTGAGCAGTTGCGTTCCTTCATCGCGCAACTCACGGGATTTCTCCTGATAGCTTGTGAGTCTCGCCAATAGTTCACGCGCTTTCCCTGCTTCCTTCTGAGTCCAATGGAGATTTCGGCTCTGATAGAGAACCGGGACATCAATGACTATGCGGCTGAGATCGCCTGTAGTGCTTTCCGCATCAAGAACGTGCTGGATGCGAATGTTGGTTTCCTCGAAATCGGATGCGGTCGCTGAGGTTGGGGACGTTTTTGCAGCAGGAGAAAGAGGCGACTGCTTCGCCGCTTGACCACCTTCTCCGGGTAGCGAGTTACCGCTGGGTATGAGTTTTTCGACTGGCGGGACGGGCTTATTATTTTCAGTGGCGACTTCAAGATTCACCGATGAAGGGAGCACGGAGGGGGCTGCGTTAATGAATGGCTTGGTGATGTATGCGAGGCAGAAAATTGCCGCGACTCCGGTGCTGGCGAAAAGCAACCATGGATAAATACGCTGAATCGGACAGGCGGAGATCCGGCGGTTGGCGGTAGAGTGCGAGCCTTGAGAAGTGCCAAGTGGCAAGGTCGGCATTGTCTTGGTTGAATCCGGGAGTCTGTCTTGATTGAGTAGAGGTTTCATGGCTG
>JACMMB010000169.1 GCA_014379305.1 Akkermansiaceae bacterium | reverse complement strand
GGGGAGGTTTATACGAACAAGACTTTGAATACAGTGACGGGTGCGGTGGATGAGGTGGTTATCCAGGCGGCGGAGGGTGACGATGTCGCGCAGACGGTGGCGGTGATGGGCGGCGAGGATTGGGAGATGTGGGTGGATGCGTTGCTTGGGGCCGGGCTTTTGGCGGAGGGTGCGCGGACGGTGGCTTATTCATACATCGGGCCGGAGCTCACCTGGCCGATTTACAAGAACGGGACGATAGGGCGGGCGAAGGAGGATTTGGAGAGGGCGCAAGCCGCGCTGGATGTGAAATTGGCGCCGATTTCCGGGAAGGCATGGGTATCGGTAAACAAGGCGCTGGTGACGCAGGCGAGCTCGGCGATTCCGGTGGTGCCGCTGTATATCGCCCTGCTCTACAAGGTAATGAAAGCGGCGGGGAATCATGAGGATACGATCGAGCAGATGGACCGTTTGCTGCGTGAGAGAATTTATAATAACCAGCCTTTGCCGGATGACGCTGGGCGGATCCGGATTGATGACTGGGAGATGGCAGCGGCGATTCAGGGTCTGGTAGCAAGGCGATGGGAGGAGGTATCCACGGAGAATTTAGCGGAGCTGGCGGACTTCGAAGGCTATCAGGCGAGCTTCCTGCGCTTGTTCGGATTCGGCATGGACGGAGTTGACTACTCAGCCGAAACCGACACGTCGGTGGGAGTGCCTTCGCTGGCCTGAAAGTTGGTATAAAAACCGCATTGCATCTTGGGATGACTCTAGGGATGTTTCGCTTTCCGGTATCTCCCTTTTTTCCGTCATCAAATACATCCGATCAACCATGTCCTCCGAATCCTTTTTACCAGCGCCATTCGCCCACAAGTATGAGATCAGCCCGGAGTTCAGAAAGAGTGCGGTGTATTTTTCCTGCGAGTTTGCGATCGACCAGAGTTTCAAAATTTATTCGGGCGGGCTGGGTTTCCTGGCGGGATCGCATATGCGGTCGGCAGCGGAGCTGAGGCAGAATCTGGCGGGGATAGGGATTTTGTGGACGTATGGATATTACAACCAGGTGCGTGGTGAGGATGGGGAGCTTGCAGTGCAGTTCCGGAAGAATGCCTATACGTTTCTTCAGGATACGGGTGTCCGCTTCACGGTCCCGGTGCATGGGCATGCGGTGTGGGTGAAGGCGATGTATCTGCCGGGCGATGTTTTCGGCACCGTGCCGATGTTTTTCCTGACGACGGATATCGAGGAAAATGACGCGCTTTCACGGGCGATCACGCACCGGCTTTACGATAACGATCCGCTGCGCCGGATCGCCCAGTATGTGATTCTGGGTGCGGGTGGCGCGAGGCTGATGGATGAGCTCGGGGTCGATCCGGAAGTCTGGCACCTGAACGAAGCGCATGGCCTGTCGGCGGCGTTTTATCTCTATGCTAAGCATCGCAAAATCGAGGAGGTGAAGAAACGTCTGATTTTTACGACCCATACGCCGGAGGAGGCGGGAAATGAAAAGCATGATTTCAATTTGTTGCGGGATTTCAGCTTCTTCAGCGGACTCCATGAAAATGAAGTGCGGGATATCACGGGAATCAGGGGCGAGATTTTCAATCATTCGCTGGCGGCATTGCGACTGGCGCGGAAGGCGAACGGGGTCTCGAAGCTGCATGGCGAGGTTTCGCGGCAGATGTGGAAGGACTCGCCGGATATCTGTGAAATCACTCATGTGACGAACGCGCAGAACAAGAAGTATTGGGGCGATCACGGTATAGAGCACGCGCGCAAGGCAAAGGACATCGAGGTGCTATGCCATCGGAAAAGGGAGCTGAAGGAACGCCTTTTCAGGGTGGTGGCGGATCAGACGGGCAAGCTGTTCCGACCGGATGTGCTGACGATTGTATGGGCGCGGCGTTTCGCAGGTTACAAGCGGCCGGACATGGTCACGAAGGATATCCGGATGTTCCGTGAAATGCTGAATAATTACGACTACCCGGTGCAAATCATTTGGGCGGGAAAGCCGTATCCTTTTGATTATTCCGCGATCCATACGTTTGACAGCCTGATCCGGCTGACGAAGGACTACCCGAATGCGACCGTGCTGACGGGTTACGAGCTGGAGCTTTCACGATTCCTGAAAAACGGCTCGGACGTGTGGCTGAATAATCCGGTGGTGACGCGCGAGGCATCCGGAACTTCGGGAATGACGGCGGCGATGAACGGCTCGGTGAATTTATCGACCTTCGATGGATGGATCTGTGAGTTTGCAGTGGACGGGAAGAACTCGTTTATCATCCCGACCTTGGATCCCCAGCTAAGTGCGGAGGAGCGGGACCGCCAGGACATGCTCGGATTCTATACGAAATTGAAAGAGATTCTGCCGCTGTATTACGATACGCCGAAGGCTTGGAACAAGGTGGTGATGCAATCGATGAATGATGTCGTGCCGTTCTTCGACTCCGCCCGGATGGCGAGGGAATATTATGGGAAAATGTATGTGTGAGGTGTTTCCGGCAGTCTAAGGCGAGACGGCGAGGCGGTCGGTTTCCGTTTCACGCTCGAAGAGAAAGCCGTTTTCCTTGTAAGTTTTGAGTCGGAAATGGGTGGCGGTGGAGAGGACGCCATCGAGGGAGGAGAGTTTTTCGGAAACAAAACGGGCGACTTCACGGAGATCGGAGCCCTCGACAACGACCATGAGATCGTAGCCACCGCTGGCGAGGTAGCATGAGACGACCTGGTCAAAACGGGCGATACGCATGGCGAGGCGGTCGAAGCCGCCTCCGCGCTCGGGAGTGAGGCGGACTTCAATGAATGCGGAAACGGAGTTGTCCCCGATGGCTTCGGGATTGGTGACGGCGTGGTAGCCGAGGATGGTCTGGTCTTTTTCCCAAGCCAGAATCTGAGCGGCAACTTCCGACTCCCCGGTGTTGAGGATTTCGGCAAGTTCCTTGTAGGAGGCGCGGGCTTTATTGCGGAGGAGATGGAGTAGTTTCATCACGGATATGGGAAGTGAGCGGGGTGGATTTTTCGCGAAGAAGATCGCGGATTTCGGTTAGCAGAACCTCTTCCTTGGAGGGTACGGGATGGACTGTGGGGGCGACTTCTTCCTTTTTGGTCAGGCGATTCATCGGGCGCACAAAGAAGAAAAACAGGACGGCACCGGTGATGATTAGGGAGATGACGGCATTGATGACAATTCCAAAATCGAAGATCCATAAGTTGAGCGAGACATTGGGATCGCCGCCGAGCGCATTGATGATTGGCTGGATCAGGCCTGCGGTTATGGCGGTGACTATTTTTCCAAACGCGGCGCCGATGATGACACCGACGGCGAGGCTGACGGCGTTACCCTTGAGGATGAATTCCTTAAATTCGTTGAGGACGGGTGGTGTTGGCACAGCGCTCGTATAGACCTCCTGATTTGATTATCAAACTCCAAACCGTGATGAAGCGAATTTCATTGCAGCAATTGGTGGAGATCTTCCATCGACCAAGCCGGGGCATCGGTGGTGTTGAGGGATTCATCGAGAGACTCGGCGAGGGCTTTCTTCGATGCCTGGAGCTGGACGACTTTTTCCTCAACCGTGTTTCGGGTCAGCAGGCGGAAAACGGTCACGGGTTTTGTCTGGCCAATCCGGTGGGCGCGGTCGGTGGCTTGGGCTTCAGCCGCAGGATTCCACCAAGGATCGAAGTGTATAACGATGTCGGCAGCCGTGAGATTGAGGCCATAGCCGCCGGCTTTCAGAGAGATAAGGAAGACCGGCGGTCCATCGGAACTCTGGAACCGATCAACGAGGGCTTGGCGCTTTGGAGTCTGTCCGTCAAGCCGCAGCGATGGAATCCCGAGCGCGGTTAGCTGGGTTTGAATCCCGACGAGTTGTTTTTGGAATTGGCTGAAGACGAGGATTTTACTGCCTGCCGAAATGGATTGTTCGGTAATTTCAAGGAGGCGTTCGAGTTTTGCGGAGCGGCTGGGGATGGGCAGGGCTTTGAGTTTTTCGGAGTCAAAGAGCGCGAGGTCACAGCAGGTCTGGCGGAGGCGCAGGAGGGTGGTGAGCGTCTGCATGCGGGCGGCGGCGGCCTGGCCCGAATCGCGGATCTCGTCGATGCGTTTGCGGCCCTCTTTCAGGAGGTCCCGGTAAACAGCGAGCTGGTCTTTGGAAAGCTCGCAGTATTCGTTGATGTGGATTTTGGAAGGGAGTTCGGGAGCAACTTCAAGTTTGGTGCGCCTGAGGACAAAGGGGGAGGTTTTGAGACGGAGGAGCTGGCTGGTTCGGGAAGCTGTTTCCGGGTTTTTGAGAGGGATTTCGTAGCGCTCCTGGAATTGATGGCGGGTTCCGAGCCAGCCCGGCTGGATGAAGCGGAAAATGGACCACAGGTCGCGGGCTGAGTTTTCGATCGGGGTGCCGGTGAGGGCTATTTTTGCAGAGGCCTTGAGTTTGGCGACGGCTTTGGAGTGGTCGGTATCGGGGTTGCGGATGAGGGAGGCTTCATCGATGACGACGACGGAATATGTTTGATTGAGATGGTAGGCGAGATCCCGGGCGAGAGTGCCATAGGTGGTGAGGATGATATCGGTGGTCTGAATGCTTTCGCGTAATTTGTCACGCTGGGACCCGTGGAGGGTGACGACCCGGCGCTGTGGGGCGAAACGGGAATATTCCGCGAGCCAGTTTCCCAGTAATGAAGTTGTGACAACGATCAGGGCAGGTGCGGGATGTGAGCAATTTGTGAACAAATGTTCAATGCAGGCGATGGTCTGGAGAGTTTTTCCAAGGCCCATGTCATCGGCGAGAAGGGCGCCTTGATAACGATTCAACCGATCCACCAGCCATGAAAATCCGTGGACTTGATAAGGGCGGAGCTTGGCCTGAATCGAGGGGATCTGAATATCCTGTGAGTAAGTCCGGACGTCACTTTTGTTAAGAACCTTGTTAAGACTTTCCTTGATTTCGCGAATGATCTGTATCGAGGCCTTGCGAGCGATGAAATGGCCGTTTTCCTGATGAAGATCGAGGTCTTCGAAAAGCGGATCGACGAGATTTTCAATATCATCGGAGAGGATGATTTGCTTGCCTTTGAAGAGATGGGATGGGGAATTTTTCGAACGCAGGAGGCGTCGTATTTCAGATGCCGGGATGGTGGCTCCGGCATCAGTTTCAAAGGTGAGATCGAAATTAAGCCACTCATCAGGTGAAGGGAGGATTTGGATTTTCGGCGAGACGAAAATAAATGAGGAGGTGTGTTTTTCAATAGAAGGAGATCGGGTAATCTTCCATGCGCCGGGAAGTTTTTTGAGAGAATCCAGGAGGAAGGATTGGATTGATCGGGGATCTGAAACATGAAAGCGGGTGCCAGACGGTTGAACATTGAGAAGTTTTCCTAAAATTGTGATCGCGGAGGCTTCTGCGGCGAAATTGCGAGTGATGACCGCGTTATCCTCAAAACGGGGCAGTTTTTGCGTTGGATAGGTAGCCAGTAAATCGGCGGAGAGCCTGGTATGATCGCCATCAAGGGACAGTTCGAAATGAGGGGTGGCTGGGAGAAATTTAAGGGACTCGAACCAATCGGAAGAGGTGAAGTCGACAAGCGTTTGCAACGAATCAAGCAGGGAGAGAAAGGTGTCGAGGGGTAAATCGGTGGCTTTGGTTTCGC
>JACMMB010000168.1 GCA_014379305.1 Akkermansiaceae bacterium | reverse complement strand
CGCGCATGGCAATGTATTTTTCCTGCTGGATGCGGCCGGCGATGCGTTGGCGGAGGGATTTCGCGTTGGGGATGCCTTGGGATTTCATGGCGGTCTCCAAGTGGCCTTTGGTTTCAAACTTGCCGATGAAACGATTCAAGCGCGCATCGATTTCCTGATAGGAGACGGGGATTGGCTTGGCGCTTGACTGGACTTTGATGCGGAGAAGATGGTGGTCGATAAGCTCATCGAGGGCGCCATGGGTGATGCGCTTTTTCTCTTCAGGTGAAAGGCTGGCGAGTTTTTTCCCTTCGATCCAGAGGCGCTCGTTGATGGCATAGTCGAGCTGGCTGCGGGTGATGTGATGGTTGAGGACGCGGGCGACGACTCCATTCGCCTTGGCCTTGGCGATGGACTCCGGGCTATCGGGACGCGAGGATTGGATGCGCCGGTAAAGCGGGCCTTTGAGAAGAAACAGATCGCCGGTGAGATACGCGAGGACGGCGAAGTAGATGACGATGCGGAGAGGAAATTTAGCGAAGGGTTTCAAGGGAAATTTCCTGCCTGGGATCGCGATGAGGGAGGCCGGTAAGCGGGCCGGTGTTACCTGATTTCGACGCTGGCTCCGGGGCGCAGGAGTTTTGGAATGCGGACGATATCCCAGTTGGCGAGGCGGATGCAGCCGGAGGAGCGGGAGCGGCCGATGGTTTCCGGATCCGAGGTGCCGTGGAGTCCGATGCCGGGCTTGCTGAGTCCGCACCAGAGGACGCCGACGGGATTGTTGGGACCGCCGGGGATGTTGAGGGCGTTGTTAGAGCGTTTCCCGGTGTCGAGCAGCTGCTGATCGTAGCGCCAGACGGGGAGCTCGACGGCGTTGCGCATTTCCCATTTTCCGTAGCGGATGAACTGGGGCTTTCCCGGGGTGATGGGGAAGACCGCGATGAGGCTGCGATTGGCCACGGAAGTGGGCGCTTCGGGATCGGCGACGACGAGGGCGCGGAGGGTGGCCTCGTAAACGCGGACCTGGTGCATTTTGGTATCAACGACGGCGTGGCGCTGGCTGAGCGCCTCCTCTTCCTTGAAAACGGCGCCGGTCAGATTCTCGATGAGGAAGGCTTCGACGTTGGGGACAACGATGGTGTCGCGCGGGGAAAGGTTGTAGATTTTCTTGGTGGGATTGAGCAGCGCGAGGTAGGGAATGTCGGTGTGGTAGCGCTCTGACATGAACTCGGCATTGCTGCGGTAGCTCATCATTTTGCGGTTGGCCTGCTGGGCTTTTTTGTAAGGAAGGTTCGGATTGACCCATTTTTTCACTTCCTCGGGAATGACGGCCGTGGCAAACGGATTGGGGATGGCTTTGCGGGCGGCGGTGTTGACGGCTTCCCAATCTCCGGTGGGGTGGCCGTTGACTTCGTTATAGGCCTTTACGGCAAGCTCCGAAAACTGGCCGATTCTGCCATCAATGACGCCGGGGCCGAAATTGGATTGGTCGAGGAAGATCTGGAGCCGGACGGCATCGTCGCCGATGGGTTTTTGGTCGATGGCCGGAGTTTCAACCGCAGGAATGGCGGGTATTCCGGGAGACGCCAGAATGGGGGTTGCGACCGGGTTTGGAACGGGAATTTCCGGGGGAGCGGCCTCCGGGATTTCCTCGGGAGGTGGAACAGGGGCTGGCGCCGGCAGCGGAGGCGCGGTGGCGGGCTCTTCGAAATCGAGGGGCTGGGCGCGGAGCACGGGTCGATCGTCCTGGGCGAATAAGATGGCGGAGCTTAGTAGAAAGAAGGCTGAAAGATGGCGCATAAGTGTGGGTGGAACGGGATTAGGTGACGTTTGATTCAAGTGGGCAGGAGGAAACTTTCAAGGCGTCCGGCGATGGCTGCGGGAACGACGGCGCTGACGAGAATATCGTTTTGCTCATATTCGGTGGAAAGAACTTTTGCATCCTTGTGGAGGAGATTGAGGATGTCGCCGCGTTTCTGAGGGATGCGGTAATGCTGGCGCTGGACCCGATCGGCAAGCACGCGGGAGCAGGATTTCAAGAGATCCGGAAGGCCCTCGCCGGTGAGGGAGGAGATGCGGATTGCATCCGGAAATCCGCGCTCAAGATTGGAGAGGATGTCCTCGTCAGTAACGGCATCGATCTTGTTGAGGACGGTGATCACCGGCTTATCGAGGGCTCCGAGTTCTTCGAGGACTTTGAGGGTGGTCTGGTGGAATTTTTCGATTTCCGGGGAAGTGGCATCGAGGACGTGGATGAGGAAATCCGCGAGGACGGATTCTTCGAGGGTCGCCTTGAACGCCTCGACGAGGCGGTGAGGCAGATTCCTGATGAAACCGACGGTGTCCGTGATGAGCAGGGGCTGGCCATCAGGGAGTTCGATCCGACGCGTGGTGGTGTCGAGAGTGGCGAAGAGCATGTCTTTTGCGAGGACATCGGCACCGGAAAGACGGTTGAGGAGGGTGGACTTCCCGGCGTTCGTGTAGCCGACGATGGAGGCATGGGGGGTTTCGAGTTTCTCACGTTCCTTGCGCTGGGTTTTGCGCTGCTTGCGGACAATTTCGAGTTCGCGCTTGCAGCGATCAATGCTGAGGTGGGCAAGGCGGCGGTCGACCTCGATTTGTTTCTCACCCATTCCCCGCGAAGCACCGCCGCCGCCCGCGCCGCCGGAGCCTGCGGATTCCCTATCGAGGTGGCCCCACATCCGTGCGAGTCGAGGGAGGGCGTATTGCATGCGGGCGAGCTCGACCTGAAGGCGCGCTTCCTTGGTCTGGGCGCGTTTTGCGAAAATGTCGAGAATCACCTCCTCGCGATCAATGACGCAGAGATCGGCAAGTTTTTCCCACTCGCGTTGTTGGGAGGGAGCCAGGCCGTTATCGATGACGATGACATCGCATTCGTGGGCGCGGGCGAGCTCGACGATTTCGGCGGCTTTGCCGGTGCCGCAAAGAAGTTTTTTATGCATCTCCCGCGAGCGGGCGAGAACGGAATCAGCGATTTCGATGCCCAGGGTAGAAACGAGCTCGCCGAGCTCCTCCAACAATGAGGAGGCTTCATTTTCCTCACGGGCATCGAAATAGAGTCCAACCAAGAGCGCGCGCTCGACCATCTCGGGCTTTTGTCTAACCTCAAACATCAGCCGAATAGTTAGCACGTCTTAGGAAATGGGCAAAGGCGAAAGGTGCCGACTCTCGGGAATGCCGGGAGACGCGGATAAAATGCGATGCTTGCGCTAGCCCTGAGGATATTTTAGAAAGCAGGCTATAGCAATTATGGCAGCGGGATACACGGAAGAGGACATCAGGTCACTGGATTGGAGGGAGCATATCCGGCTTCGACCGGGGATGTATATCGGAAAGCTGGGGGACGGGTCTTCACCGGACGACGGGATTTACATTCTGTTGAAAGAGGCGGTCGATAACTCGATCGACGAGCATATCATGGGCCACGGCAAGGAGGTGCGGATTGATATCGATGAGGAAAACCGCGTGGAAGTGCGGGATTTCGGGAGGGGAATTCCGTTGGGGAAACTGTTTGATTGCGCGGCGCAGATCAATACGGGAGCAAAATATGATAGCGAGGCTTTCAAGAAATCGGTGGGCCTGAACGGTGTTGGCATCAAGGCGGTGAATGCGCTTTCGGATTTTTTCGAGATCCAGGCCTGGCGTGACGGGGAGACGAAGGCCTTGGAGTTTTCAAAGGGACAACTGACGGTGGACATGAAGCATCCCCGCAAGGACGACGGGCTTAATGGCACACGGCTGGCCTTCGATGTGGATCGCTCCCTGTTTCCCGCAAAGACGAAATTCCGTGACCCGTTCGTGGAAAAGATGTGCCGCTACTATTCCTATCTGAATCCCGCGCTGACGCTGATTTTCAATGGGAAAAAATTCCGTTCGAGGGATGGGCTGTTGGATTTGCTGAGGGAGGAGATGGAGACGGAGGCGCTGTATCCGCCCATTCATTTGATTGGGCAGGATATCGAGATCGCATTCACGCACTGTGCGGAGAGCAGTGAGGATTACTACACCTTCGTCAATGGCCAGAATACTTCTCAGGGGGGAACGCACCTGGCGGCTTTCCGGGAGGCGCTGGTGCAGGTGATCCGCGGGTTTTACAAAAAACAATACGATCCTTCCGACATCCGGGCGGGAATCGAGGCGGCATTCTGTGTGCGGATCATTGAGCCTGTTTTCGAATCGCAGACGAAGACCAAACTCGGCTCGGCGGTGATTGCGCCGGGCGGAGAATCACTGCGGACATTCATTGTCAATTTCCTGAAATCCTCTCTCGATAACTATCTGCACAAGCATCCCCAAGTCGCGGAGTCGATCCAGAAACGGATCATGGCGGCTGAGAGAGAGCGGAAGGATTTGAAAGGAATTCAGAAAATCGCCCGCGAAAGAGCGAAACAGGCGAAGGTGCATAACAAGAAGCTGCGGGATTGCAGGGTCAGGTATGACTCAAAGCACAAGAGGCGCGAGGAAAGCACTTTGTTTATTACCGAGGGGGATTCCGCTTCCGGATCCATAACCAAGAGTCGGGATGTGGAAACGCAGGCGGTATTCTCGCTGCGAGGGAAGCCATTGAATACATATTCGCTGCCGAGGAAGATTGTATATGAAAATGAAGAGTTCGCTTTGTTGCAGGCGGCGCTTAACATAGAAGACGGAATTGAGTATTTAAAATACAACAAGGTCATCATTGCGACAGATGCGGATGTGGACGGGATGCATATCCGCTTGCTGCTGCTGACCTTTTTTCTCCAGTTTTTCCCGGAAATGATAAGGGACGGGCACCTATATATATTACAGACGCCGTTGTTCAGGGTGAGGAATAAAAAGGAAACGATTTACTGCTACGATGAACCGGAACGTTTGAAAGCATTGGAAAAACTAGGAAAAAATGCGGAAATTACAAGGTTCAAGGGCCTTGGTGAAATCTCACCGGATGAATTCAAGTTCATGATCGGGGCGGACATGCGGCTCGACCACGTGGAATATGAGGAAGGCAAGGGTGTGAAAGAACTCCTGGCCTTCTATATGGGAAAAAACACTCCGAGTCGGCAGGAATATATCATCGAGAATTTGAGAGAGGATGTGGATCGGCAGGTGGCGTGACATTTTCACTATGCTGATGTGCTTTCACTGAGCACCGGGCTTTTGGATTACAGGAGTGATTTTAAAAGGAAGACGTTTGCTATCTCTCAGGATTTCGATAGCGGTAACCTCGCCGGGAATAGTATAAAACAGGGCATTGACTGCATCCGGGTAGCGGTCGGTAAAGTAGGGGCCGGCCTTCAACAGGATATCCTGTTCTTCAATTCCCGCTCTGGCCGCTGGAGAATTAGCCCATACGCGGGTGATGCGAGGAATCTGGGATTCGGTGCTGAGGGATATGCCCAGCCACCCGCGAACCAGTTTTCGGTGGCGCAAGATATCGCCCAGAACACGGTGGACCGCCTCTGTGGGAATGGCGTATGCAGAGTTAGGAGAGGCGGGTTGCAGGATAAGTCCGACGATTTTTCCATTTTCATCGATCAGCGGTGTCCCAGCAGGAGGAATTGCTTCGTAGAACGCAACTGAAAGCAGCCCGAGCGGGAGAACTTTATCGCCGACCTGATTGATCCACTTTTCAAATCTGCAGTCGATGGACTTGGTGGACGAGATAGCGCGGAGTTCGCTGGGGGCATTGTCACCGAAGCGATTCTTCCAAATGTTGATTTGGCCCAACCTCGGGCGGGGATTTTGGAAGAAGCAAAGACGGGTGATTTTGTCCTGTCCGGCATTGATGAGTTCCTCGCTTTGATCAGGTGTGATCCAGTTGGTTTTCGTTATTTCCGACGAGCCGACGAACACTGAAACAATAAGTGTTTGATCAGGAGAAACCACCGCACACGCAGTCTTAGCTAGCGGAAGAAATTCGACTTTCAGTGTCTCTGGATTGGCGAAACAAATCCCGCCACACAGGACAAAAAATATGGCGATGAGCGGCAGATCCAGAATCAGATGATCCAATACCGGCCTGTATGGGCGGCTCTGAGATACCATGAGGTGGCAGGCCTGGAATTAGAACACTTGCTCACCTGCATTTCCTTCCGAGGAAGGATCGAGGTCCAACTGTTCCAATTGCTCCAAGGCAGGAGCAGGGAGCACCTGATGATTGACCGGGGTGGTTTGCATTGGAGCGATTTCAGCTTCCCGGGGAACGAGGAAAAAAGCGATCGTCGCAGTAGCGTAGGCAAGCCCCGCACCGTATGCCCATTTTGAAGGGCTGATCTCGGCGAACCAAAAAGAGATTCGATTAAAAAAAGCAGCGGGAACGGACCTTGAAATTGATTCCTGGCGTTGGTTGTGATGGAATTCCCTGAGGAAATCCTGCCAATAACCTGCTTCAGGATGCTGGTTGCATCGCTGGGCTAGAAGGTTGCTAATCTGTTCGACCGATGGTTTCATTGCGGTTGATGTTTAAGATTTACAAAATATCAGCGCCTACTGCAAGTATTTTTAAAATCTTTCTTCCCACACTTCCTGGAGGGCAGATTGGAGTTGTAGATGCGCATAGTGAAGACGTGAACGAATAGTGCCCTCCGATGTGCCTAGTATCCGCGCGATTTCCCCGTGAGGCATGGCTTGGATATCGAACAGAGTCACAACTATTCTGTGGGATTCAGACAGTTTCATCATGGCTTCGTTCAATTTTTTCTGGAGTTCATTGATGCTCGATTGCCGCTCGGGGTTGGCATCGTTGGTGGTATCGATGAGTGCCGGGTCGTTTTGAACAGCCGCTTCCATATCATTGAGGCTAAGGCTGGATCGGTTCTTGCGCTTCTTGAGAAAGTTAAGAGTGCGATTAGTCGCAATCTGATAGATCCAGGTATAAAAGGTGGATTTCCCCTGAAATTTCGGCAGGGATTGATACGCCTTGGCGAAAATTTCCTGAAGGAGGTCGTGGGTATCCTCCTTATGTGAAGTCATGTTGTAGACCAGGCCAAAGAGCTTGTCGCCATACTTCAGGATCAAGGCATCGAAGGCCCGGGTATCGCCATTTTTGGCGCGGGAGACGAGGTCTTGGTCAGGGTCGGGAGGACGTGACTGACGGAACATGTAAGGGGGGGATGCGGGTGAGCAGCGGCCCATCCTACACAAGCACTGGTGCGTGTAAAGAGTCAGAACACATTAAAATATAAGTAACGAGAGAGGAACGAGGGGTGTGCGTATTTGCGTAAACGTCTCTCGGGCATAGGAAAGCTATCAGCCATTGACCCGAAGAATTATGATCGCAATACGGGTGGTGGACTACTGCCGGTATTTTTCGTAGGCGTTGACGATGTGCTCGACGATAGGGTGACGGACTATATCGGATGGAGAAAAGCGGATGAAGGAGATCCCTTGGATATTTCCGAGAGCGTGCTCCGCTTCATGGAGACCGGATCGTACGCCGGGCTTAAGATCGACCTGGGAACCGTCTCCGGTGACTACGATTTTGGATTCCTCGCCAAGCCGGGTGAGAGTCATGAACATCTGCTCGCGGGTGGTGTTCTGAGCTTCATCGAGAATGACAAATGAGCGCGATAGGGTCCTGCCGCGCATGAAGGCCAGCGGTGCGATCTCAATGATGCCTTCATCGAGATAGCGCTGGGCTTCCTCAGCATCCAGCATGTCGTTGATGGCGTCATAGAGGGGCCGTAGATACGGGGCTACTTTTTCCTTGAGATCGCCAGGCAGGAAACCGAGGGCTTCGCCAGCCTCCACGGCGGGGCGGGTAAGGATGATTCGGTGAACGAGGCGCTTCTTCAGCATGTGCAGCCCGACAGCCATGGCCAGATAGGTCTTGCCCGTGCCTGCGGGGCCGAGGCCGAACGTGACATCGTTTCCCTGGATGGCGCGAATATATTCCAGCTGATTCGGGGTGCGGGGCGAGACAGCTTTACGGGTGCGGGAACCTACCAGTTTTATAGTAGATAGTGAGTTGAAAGGCGTTTCTCCGGATTTGTGGGCGATATCCACCGCGAGGCGGAAATCCCGCGTGCTTATGTGGCTCCCGTTGCGTTGGGCGGCCTCAAGGTCTTCGAAAACTTTTTTTGCAATCAGGATGGCCGGTGCCTGGCCATTGAAGCTGATCCAGCCGTCGCGCGTGACGGTTTTCAATGACAGGGCCTCTTCGAGGTAGGCGAGGTTGCGGCGGTCGTTGGCGAAGAGGCCTTGGAGGAATTGCGGGGTATCGAAATCAAGTTTGAGCTCGGTGGTTTGGGCGGTGGACATGGAAACAAAGTTATTCTAAGCCGTTTCGAGGCAGACATGGTTATTTATAAGTGGCTAACAGGTAATCGAAATCGGGTTCGGTCAGGACAGTGACACCGAGTTGCGAAGCCTTGTCGAGTTTGGAGCCTGCGGCATTGCCAGCCAAGAGGTAGTCTGTTTTTTTTGAGATTGAGCCAGTGGTTAAACCGCCATTTTTTTCGATGAGCTCTTTGAAATGGTCACGATGCTGGCTAAGGGTGCCGGTGATGACGAATGTTTTTCCGTTAAGTGGTAAAGCGGGAGAGTCGGCGTAGAAAGGGGCATGGTTATTTGAAATTGGATCTATGCCGAGCTCGGCGAGGCGGGAGAGAGCGTGATGGCCAGCTTCGGATTGGAAAAAAGTCAGGATCGATTCGGCGACGGCGGGACCTACGTCGCCTGTGATCCGATATGGCACAAGCACGGGATTTTTCTTTTTTGCGTCAGCGCGGGTGTCCCTGAGGAGTTCTGTTAGCAAACTTGAGGTGGGGATGTCGCTGAGGCGTTGGTGCAGGCGGGAAAGTTCATTCGCAGCGGATTCCCCGAGGTGCCTGATGCCCATGGCGAATAGCCATTTATTGAGAGGTTTGCTACGAGCCAAATGAAGCGAGGCCATGACTTTGGCGGCGTTTTTCTCGCCGAAACGGCGGGGGGAATCTTCATTTCCAAGATTGAGGTTGGCCAAGGTCTCCTCGGTAAGGGAGAAGAGGTCCAAGGGGCTGGTGGCATGACGATGCCGGACCAAGGCTTCGGCGACGATTTCACCCATGGAATCGATGTCGAGGGCTTTGCGGGCGGAAAAGTGAGTGATGCTGGTGGTCGCTTGTGCGGGACATTCGAAGTTTGAGCAACGCCAGGCTACAAAACCCACTTCCTTAGTGACAGGCGCATGGCACGAAGGGCATTTTCCGTGGACAAAATCGAAAAGGGAAAATGGAACCGCAGCAGGCAGGTGAGAGATGACCCTGACAATTGCCGGAATGATTTCGCCGGCTTTTTCGACCAAGACGCGGTCACCAATACGGATGTCCTTTTTGGTAATCTCATCCTGATTGTGCAGAGTGGCCCGGGAAACGGTGGAACCTGAAATGAGGACGGGCTCCAATTCGGCGACCGGGGTGAGGACGCCGGTGCGGCCAACCTGTACGGTGATGGCTTTCAGAGTGGTTTCCTGCTGCTCTGGAAGAAATTTGTAGGCGGCTGCCCACCGGGGTGCACGGGAAGTGGATCCGAGTTTTTCGCGTTCGGAGCGATCAAGGATTTTGATCACCACTCCGTCTGTGGCATTGTCGATATCGGCGCGGTGATTGCGGAAAAAATGAATGCCTTCGAGTAATTCGGCAAGGTTGTCGGCGATCCGGGTGGGTTGGTTGCGGGGGATGGCGAGACGGTCCAGAAGTTGATGGAAATCGATTTCCGTTTTGAGGGGCTCGCCTTTGTAGGCACCGATGCCGTGAGCCAGGAAGGCCAGCGGGCGGGTGGCTACAATTCGGGAGTCGAGCTGTTTAAGGGTGCCTGCGGTGGCATTGCGGGGATTGGCAAACGCGGGATGACCGGCTTCCTCACGCTCTTCGTTCATTTGTGCGAATGCGCTGATTGGCATGAAAATTTCGCCGCGAACTTCCAGAATGCCCGGAGCGTGTGCGGAAGGCAGGGTAAGCGGGATTTGACGAATGGTGCGGACGTTTTGGGTCACATCGTCGCCGATGGTTCCGTCCCCGCGTGTGGCAGCATATTCCAGCGATCCATTTTCGTAAAACAGGGAAACCGCGACGCCATCAATTTTTGGTTCAAGGGTGACGGCAATGTCTTTTCGTCCGAGATTTTTTTGCAGGCGTTCGTAAAACGTGATGAGTTCGGCTTCAGGGACTTCGGCACCTTTCAGCTCGAAGACATCATCGATGCTGAGCATGGGAACCGGGTGGCTGACTTGTGCGAACGCCGGGTTTGGAACAGAACCGACCCGCTGGGTTGGGGAGTTCGGGTGAATGAGATGAGGATGGGATTTTTCGATAGTTTCGAGCTCGCGATAAAGCGTATCGTAATCGGCATCGGATATCTCAGGCTCAGCCTGGCTGTAATAAAGGTGATTATGATGTTGAAGTTGGCGCCAGAGTTCCGCAACGCGCAGCTCCGGGCCGGGGGCGGAAGAAAAAAGGTCAGGCTCGGACATGGAATTACTCTCCAGGAACGGCTCGATGAATCAAGCGGTTTGGCAAGCTACAGGAACGCTGATGCAGTTGCCTATTTTTAAAAATCATTTTCCCTCCTGGGCAGGCGGTCCCGACTCGAAGCGCATCAGCTCCTCGACGAAAGTGAGCGGAACGCTGCCGGTTTCCCCATTTCGATTTTTCGCTAGAACGAGCTCGGCCTTTCCTTCCAAAGCAGCTCGTTCCTCTTCGTTTTCCGCATAATACTTATTGCGATAAAGGAGTCCCACCAAGTCCGCATCCTGCTCGATAGAACCGGATTCACGCAGATCCGACATCCGGGGAACACCCAAACTCTTTCCCGTCCGACCCTCTGGTCCGCGGTTGAGCTGGGCCAGGATGAGGATCGGAATGCCGAGCTCCTTCGCCAATCCCTTAATCCCGCTTGAAATTTCCGCAATCTCCCGCTCGCGCGAATTTTCGGCCTGCCTGGTACGCGATTTCATCAACTGCAAATAGTCGATGGCGATGAATTCAAGTCCCTCGTCGCGCTTTTTCCGCCGCGCCTTCGCACGCAATTCGTTGATGGAAATTCCAGGCGTGTCGTCAATGAAAAGCTTTGAAGACACAATTTGGACAGATGCGTTGCGTACCCGTTCAAGCTCTTGTTTCTTCGGAGTGTAGCCGCGGCTGAGCTGGGAAACAGCGAACTTCGCCCTGGCAAACATCAGTCTCTGAACCAATTGCGCCGCGGTCATTTCGCAGGAAAAAATCATCGCCGCCCGGTTCTGATCGAGACACACATGTTCGACAATATTCATCATCAGCGAGGTTTTTCCCATTGATGGACGGGCTGCGATGACAAACATTTCCCCGGATTTCAAACCTCCGGATTTCCGATCCAGCTCTTGAAATCCGGTGCTGATCCCCAACGAAACTTTCTCTTTTGAAAGCAACTGCTCAAAATTCCTCATCACCTCTTCCACGGTTTGCTTCAGGGACGGGCCTTGATTGGTCTCGGCGCTTTCCCGAATTGATAAAATATTCGCCTCAACAGAATCCAGCAGCGCCGGAACTTCGTCCGGGGCCTCGTAAGCCTGGGCCACCGCTTCATTCGCGCTGCGGATGATCGCCCGCAGGACAAACTTGTCCTTCACATGCTGCAGGTGGTGGGTGAAATGGCCCGGACTCGGCGCATAAGTGTATAGCTCTGTGAGATATCCCGGACCTCCCACTTTTTCCAACAGCCCCCGATCCAACAACCGCTGCACCAGGGAAACGAGTTCCACTTCATGCCCGTTTTCAAATAGCTCGATCAAAAAACCAAAAAGTGTCGAGTGGCTTGGGAGATAAAAATGACCGGCAGTCAGCCTCTCCTCCACCGCCAAACCGATGTATTCCTGAGGATCCTGCAACATCGTCGAAAGCAAACTTTTCTCAGGACCGACGGCATGCGGAAGTGCCCGTGTCACGTCGTCCACTTCGCTGGATCCTTGATGTAGTTTCGGTGACGGAAGTGCGGTTAGAGATGTTTTTTGGAGTTCGGACATGGCGGGTGACTTTTTTGTCATTTCGCTCTGCGATTGGCAATCTAACGACTGCTTTCCAGCAAACCGCACTGGAAGAAATGTGAGTAACTGCCAATTTCCAAGGCATGCGAGCACTGATTCAACGCGTCTTATCCGCAAGCGTGGCCATTGATGGCGAAATTCGCGCGTTGATCGGCCATGGTCTGCTGGTGTTCATTGGCATTGAAGAAGCCGATGACGAAACGGAGATCGAGTGGCTGTCTTTAAAAATCAGCCGGATGAGGATATTCTCAGACAGCGAGGGAAAAATGAATCTCTCACTGTTGGATACTTGTGGCGGGATGCTGGTGGTCAGTCAGTTCACCCTTCACGCTTCGACCAAAAAGGGCAACCGCCCGTCATTTCTCAGAGCCGCCGCTGCGGATAAATCCGAACCCTTATACTCCGCCTTCTGCGCGAAGATGGAAGATATCCTCGGCAAAACCATAGAGCGCGGTGTTTTCGGCGCGGATATGAAAGTCTCCCTCATCAACGATGGCCCCGTCACCATCATCATGGATAGTCATAATAGGGAATAATCG
>JACMMB010000167.1 GCA_014379305.1 Akkermansiaceae bacterium | reverse complement strand
TGAGAATGCGCCGCCGGAAGTCATTGCGGCAGCTGTCGGGGCGGTGGGGGCTCTAGGAAAGGAGGTGGTCATGGGCAGGTACCAGGTGGCGATCGAGCGAATGTATCCGCAGTGGAAAGAGAGGACGGCGAAGCGAATCGGGGGAATGGACAAACTGGAGGCGCAATTAAACGGGGTGGCAAAACAAATGCTGCAACAGGGGATTTCGATTACGGATTTCAAAGCGGTGGGGCAGCCGAGAGCATTTGAGGTCTATCCCGGCACTAGGAAATCGCAGGTCAATGGGGTTGAAATCGAGGAACTGCGTTATACCAAATGGCTGGTTCTGGTGCCGACACTCACCAGGTTCCGCATGATCAGGGATGGCGAGCCGCGGCCCATGACGATCGAAAGCGAGGGCTTTCAGGTGGCGATTTCCGATAAGGGGACGAATGACTGGACGTTCATCGATGGCTCCGGAGCGACGGTGAACGAGCTGCGAAGTCTGTTCATCAGTTTGCCGAGAGATTTGGAACTTCCTGCTTTGGAAAAGCGCGAGATCAGGTAAGAATCCTTGCGGATGAAAAAGGGCAGGAAGGTGATGGGTGAGCGGGAACTTTTCAGGAGGATGCGTGATCTGTGGAAGCGGGGCCAGAGCGAGCTTTGCGAGGTGAGGAACTCCGTAATCCACGGGCAGGGGGTGTATGCGACACGTTTCATCGGCAAGGAGGAGAAGATCATCGAATATGTGGGCGAGCTGATCGACAAGGATGAGAGTGGCAAGCGGGGCATTTCACAACATGCGAAGGCGGTGAAAACCGGAGATGCCGCAGTGTATATTTTCACACTTTCCAGGCGCCGCGATATCGATGGAGATGTGCCTTGGAATACGGCGCGGCTGATCAACCATTCATGCGAGCCGAATTGCGAAGCGTGGGTGACGGGAAGCCGGATTTTCATTCACTCCTTGCGGGACATCGAGGCGGGGGAGGAGCTGACCTTTGACTATGGATTCGATGTGGAGTGTTATGAGGATCATCGCTGTCTCTGCGGCCGGGCGAGTTGCGTGGGGTATATCGTGAGCCGGTCCCAGTGGGATATTCTATCGGAGAAATTGGAAAAATCCCAAAAAGCGGGCTGAGCGGTGGGCCAGATTTCCAAAGAGACGATTGAGCAGGTATTGGCGGCGACCGATATCGTGGACCTGATCTCAAGCTATATTCCGCTGAAGCGCGCGGGCAGCGGCTACAAGGCGAATTGTCCCTTCCACCATGAAAAGACGCCCTCATTCAACATCAGCCCCCAAAAGCAGTTTTATCACTGTTTCGGCTGTGGCAAGAGCGGGAATGCCATCGGATTTGTGATGGATCATGAAGGCCTGGTCTTCATCGACGCGCTGAAAAAACTCGCTGGCAAGGCCGGGGTGCACCTTGAGGAAGAGCCTGATGATCCCAGGGCGCGGGCGATGAAAAGGTCGCGGGGCAAGCTGATGGATCTACATCGTGAGGCGGCGGCTTTTTTTTATGAAAGGGTGAAAAGCGATCCATTATGCCAGCATGCCCGGGATTATCTCAAGAGCCGGGGCTTCGGTCGGGAGATGGCGGAGCGCTGGGAGGTGGGCTGGATGCCGGACAATTCACAGATTTTTTTGGATTGGGCCAAACAGCGGAAATACAACGGCCGGGACCTTGTCGCTTCCGGTCTGGCGGCCTTGCGTGATGAGAATCGTCCCGGCTCGGGACTCTACGTGAGGTTCCGGGATCGCCTGATGTTTCCGATCCGGAATGAGGTGGGTGACGTGATCGCCTTCAGCGGACGCCAGTTGAAGGACGACCCGCGATCCGGGAAATACATCAACTCACCGGAAACGGAGATTTTCAAAAAATCAAATGTCCTGTTTGCCTTGGACCGGGCGAAGAAGGCGATCCTGAAAGAGAAGGCGGTGATCCTGTGCGAGGGCCAGATCGATGCGATCGCATGTCATGAGGCGGGTGTTGAAAATGCGATTGCCCCTTTGGGAACGGCGTTCACCGGGCAACACGCGAGGATTTTGAAACGCTATGCGACCACGGCGGTGCTGTGTTTCGATGCGGATCCGGCAGGTGTGAAGGCGAGCGAGCGGGCTTTCAAGGAGCTGACTCCGGAGGGGCTTACCGTCAAGGTGGTGGAGCTGCCGCCGGGGGAGGATCCGGATACTTTTATCAAATCGCAAGGAGCGGATGCGTTTCGCGCAATGGTGGCCAAAGCACGGGAATTTTTCGATTTTAAAATCGGGATGGGCCGGGTGAACGGTCGGCTGGAAACGGCGGAGGGCCGGGCGGAAATGGCGCGGGAGTGCACGGAGCTTTTAGCGGCGATGGGCGATCATGCGGCGCGCGATCAACAGATCAATGTGGTGGCCAATTTGCTCGGACTGACTTCCTCAACGCTGAGAGAGGAAATCGGAAAAGCCATCCGGCGGGTTAGCGCCCAGGCGAAGCGCCTGGTCAATCGGCAGGGCGATGGGCATCAGGAGGTCAAGAAACCGGAGGCGGTGCCGCTGCACCGGATGGTGGGCTATCTTTGCCAGCTTGCGCTGACCTCAGCTCCGGCGCAGCATTTTCTGGGCGAGCAGTTTGAGACCCTGCATGAAGCCAAGGCATGGCTGGAGGGGGTTTCGCTATTGGAAAAGATTTTGGCGGCGGCTCCAGATCCGGGATCCAGCGCGGCGGTCAATTCATTTTTAGCAGGGCTTAAACCGGGCGAGCAGATGGCCTTGCATCTGGAAATGGGAAACGCGGATTTTTCCGTGCAGGATGGGATGCAGGCCGCCGGGCATGCGCTGGGAATGATGTCCGCGGTGGTGCTGCAGAAGCGGGATGCCGCCGTGAAAGCCGCGCTCAAAGAACCGGGAATTTCAGTAGAGAGAATGCGCGGCCTGCTCGAGGAGGCGAAGGAGATCGCCGGTTTGCTGCGCTGGACCGGGAGATCGGTCTATGATGATGAACTCGCTCAGGAAACCATCAAGGCGGAGCACAAATGGAGAGACTGGAAAAAGAAAACCAGCCCATGACGGTTCGGTAATTTATTTTCCTCGAGAATGAGACATTTCAGTGCGAAAGGAATATTTCGTTCAAGATAAGGCTTAAGCTTGCGCTCCTTTTTGGGTAGGGATTTACGGCTCGCAAAGGAGGACTGTGGGAATTTATGTTAGACACGCAGGGGTTGGCGGTCTGCCGTCCGCCCGGGTTATTTTTTTCCGAGCTCATGAGTCACGCACAAGGGGAGCCGCCGAAAGCGATTTGGAAGAAGGATGGCGCACGTCTGGTGCTGGTGCTTTCCGGCGATTGGCTGCGCGGGGGGGAGGCGCGTGTGGTGGAGGGGGAGGAAGGCTGGCCGGATGGGTTCGAGACCGAGGGTTTGGGAAAGTTTGACTCGACGCTGCCGGCTTATCTGATGCAGCGGCTGCGGGCGGTGGAGGTGGAAGAGCCGGGGCTGGAGGGGCTGCCGGAGAATTTGCGCGGGCTGATGGAGCTGGCGTTGAAAGTGCCGGAGCGGAGCGATGCGAAATCGCTCGATGAAGACCCGCACGGGCTGAAATTGCTGGGAATAAGATTGACGGCGACTTGGAAAGCGGTGGAGTCGGTATTGGAGTTTACGGGGGAGACCGTGCTGTCTCTGGGCAGGTTTTTCACCGGCAGGGCGCGGTTCCGAGGTTCGGATTTTTGGCTGACGCTACAGGAGTGCGGCATCAATGCCCTGCCGATTGTTTCCCTGATCAGCTTTCTGGTCGGGATGATCCTTGCCTTTGTGGGAAATGTGCAACTTGCGAACTTCGGCGCCAGCCTGTATGTGGCGGATCTGGTTGGGATCGCGATGGTGCGGGAAATGGGAGTGGTGATGACGGGGATCATCATGAGCGGGCGGACGGGGGCGGCGTTCGCTGCGCACATCGGCAGCATGAATGCGAACCAGGAGATCGATGCGCTGAAAACCTTCGGGTTCAATCCGTTCGATTTTCTGGTGCTGCCGAGGTTGTTCGCGCTGGTGCTGATGATGCCGGTTCTGACGGTTTATTCGAACGTGGTCGGTATTCTCGGAGGGATGCTGGTGGGGGCGGCGGTGGGCATTCCGCCCGCGCTTTTCCTGACGGAGATGTTGACGGCGATTGACATCACGAGTTCTTCGCTGGGGGTTTTCAAGAGCGTGTTTTTCGGGGTGGCGATTGCGATCGCCGGGTGTTTGCAGGGCATGAAGTCCGGGGATTCCTCGGCGGCGGTGGGTCTGGCGACGACGCGGGCGGTGGTGGCATCGATCACGGCGATCGTGGTGCTGGACTCGGCATTCGCGGTGATTTTCACGATTCTGGATATATAACCATGGCAAGCGAACCGAAAGAAAAGGCGAAGATTTCCGTGCGGGATCTGACGATGGCGTTCGGCTCCTTCGTGGTGATGAAGGATCTCGATTTCGAGGTGAAAGAGCGGGATATTTTCGTGATCATGGGAGGGAGCGGCTGTGGCAAGAGCACCCTGCTGAGGCACATGATCGGCTTGAAGGAACCGAGGAAAGGCGCGATTTTATATGAGGGGAAAAATTTCACCGAAGCGAACGAGGAGGAGCGGTTGGCGTTTATCCGGAGATTCGGGGTAATGTATCAGTCCGGTGCGTTATGGTCATCGATGACCCTGGCGGAAAATATTTCAATGCCGATTGAGGAACATACGCAAATTTCCAAGGCGGAGATACGCGATCTAGCCTACTACAAGCTGGCACTGGTGGGGCTTTCCGGATACGAGGATTATTATCCCGCGCAGGTCAGCGGAGGGATGAACAAACGGGCGGGGATTGCGCGGGCAATGGCGCTTGATCCGGAGATTCTTTTTCTGGATGAACCGGGCGCGGGGCTTGATCCGTTGAGTTCCCAGCGGCTGGACGAGTTGATTTTGCGTTTGCGGGATTCGCTGGGATCGACGTTCGTCATTGTGACTCACGAGCTTGCCAGCATTTTTGCCATCGCCAACAACTCGGTTTTCCTAGATACCGATACGCGAACGCAGGGCGCGACCGGGGATCCGAAATCGCTGCGGGATCATTCTGAAAATGAAACCGTGCGTATGTTCCTTAACCGTGGTGAGACTCCTGAAGACGAAGAATCCGCATGAGTAAGAAAGCCAGCTCGACGATGATCGGTGTTTTCACCCTGGTCGGCATATTGATTGCCGGGGCGGCTTTGGTGATGCTGGGAGCTGGCAAATACTTCGAGCGGACGCACGAAATCCTGATGTATTTTGACAAGAGCGTGAACGGGCTCCAAGTCGGATCCGACGTGCGTTTTGGCGGAGTCCGCATTGGCAGGGTTTCCTCGATCAGCGTGATTGTGGATGCGGTAAAGAACCGGAAGATCATTCCCGTGGTGGTGGAACTGACGGATAAAGAATTAAACAGCATCTCCGGCGGATTCGAAGGAATGCTGGATTTCACGTCGGAGGAAGGGGTGGATATGGCGGTGAAGCAGGGCTTGCGGGCAGGAATGAAACAGCAAAGCCTTGTGACCGGACAATTATATATCGAGTTTGATATCGTGCCGGGATCGGATGGCTTTATTTACAAACCAAAAGAGGAACCGGAGTATCCGGTGGTGCCGACGATTCCTACGGAGATAGACGAGCTGATATCGGGCATCACGGATGGTTTGAAGAAAATCAATAATCTCGATCTTGATGGTCTGATGACGGAAATGCGGGACGTCCTGAAAGGGGCGAACAAGCAGATCGCGGAACTTGAATTGAAGGAGATAAACGAGAATCTGACGCAGATTACCCGTGACGTGCGGGGGATAACCGGCGATGAAAGATTGAAAAGCTCGCTTGCGAGTCTCGACGACGCGCTGCGGGAAATTAAAGATTTGAGTGCGAAAGCGAATGCAAATCTTGACCCGTTGCTGGCTAATATCGAAGAACTCTCGGAGAGCACGAAACAGAGTCTGAAGAGGATTGAAGAAACGGCCGACGAGCTGGCCCAGGTGGGCGATCCGAGAGCGCCTCTGTTGCTCAATTTCCAAAATCTGCTGCATGAGACGGAGACGGCATCGCGTGCCTTGCGAGAGCTGACGAACGATCTTAAAAGAAACCCGAACAGCCTGCTGCGGGGCAAGGAATCCCAATGACAAAGCATCTCATTTTACTTTTTCCACTGTGTTTCATCTCATGCACATTATTGCAACCGATTGATGACGATCCGGTCAGGCATTTGCTGGACTCACCGATTGCGTCAAGGACACCGACACTGGCGAGGCCGGCGGTGGCGATTGCAAGGCCATCGCTGCCGCCGTATCTGGAGAGGGTGGAGCTGGTGACGCGCACGGCTGACGGAAGACTTGAGGTGCATGAGAAAAACCTGTGGTCGGAGCCGCTGGATGCGGGGATCACGCGGGTGGTCGCAGACAATCTGCGGCGGCTGACCGGCTCGACAAACATCCAGCCGACAACCAATTTCATCACGCGGGATTACTCGGCATTGGTGGAGATCCGGATTGAGCGATTCGATCCCGAGCCCGATGGCTCGCTGCTGCTTGAGTGCACCTGGAAGCTGCAACCGATCGCGGGCGGCGATGCTTCGCCTAAAGCATTCCGAACGGTGGTGCCGCTTGCATCGGCTGAAGAACCGATGTCGGCCAGGATTGTGGCGATGAACGAGGCGCTGGCACGGCTTTCGCGAGCGATTGCGCAAAAACTTTGATTCAGTTGATGCCGGTGAAAGAGCGCCGGGAAAACCAGTTGGCGGTTTCGCCAAGCAGGCGGGTTTCGGTTTCTATGAGCAAGCGGATGAAGGCGCGCTCGGTTCGGGTCGTGCGGAGTCGGGGTTCTACTTCGAGGAGGAATCTGAGGGTTTCATCGTAGGTGTGTGTCCGTGCTTCGAGGTCAAAGGAGGCGGCGAGGGACAGCGAGGCGACGGCCGCGATCGGAAGCAGGATGGCGATTGATCCGAGGTTTTCCTGGAGATGGGTGTCGTGGTTATTGAGTATGATGAGGGCAAGTTTGACGATGGTTGCCACGACTGCGATGATGGTTGCGAGCTTGAATCCCGTGTTGGCGAATTTGAGGAGACGGGTGGCTTTTTCGAGATTGGATTTGTAGTAATTGATTTGTCCGTCTTTTCCAAGGAGCCGGTTTTCTATGTAATGATTCTTTTGGAGCTGCCAAGAGGTTCGGGAGTTTTTGGAGGAGGCGAGGTGGAGGGTGTTTATGGTTCTGAGCAGAGGTCGGAACGAGTGGGGTAGAGGAAGCTGGAACAGGTGGCCGAGATGGATATGGATGCCTTCGATACAGCGGACGGAGCGGGCGATTTCCGCAGAAATCCGGGAGACAGCCCAGACGCGCATGGACTGTGACCGGTGAAGAAGGATGTGGACGGTGAAGCCGGTGATGAGCAGGAGAAGCTCGATGATCAGGATCGCAGGATGGTGGTATCTCAGGGCGCAGACGGCGCAGATCGTGGCGATAAAATGGGCACCGATGATGATCAGGGCGCTGTTTTTGAAGCCTTTGGATTTCCAATCGGCGATCTGGCTGCCGAGGCTTTTGAGGGTTGAGAGGAAGTGGGCTGAACTGGTCGGGAGTCCTGCCGGAGGCGGAGATGGATCGGGCGGGAAAGCGACGCTGCGCAGGATTTCCGGCAGGGGCGCAGGGATCCAGTTTTGCGGGAGCTTATGCCAGGTTTTGGTAAATGCGGCTTGTTGATTTTCGAATGAAACCTGAATTTCCAAAACAGGCTTATGGTGATGAAGGGCGTGCTGGAGAAGGTCATCGGTACCACCGGGTTTGGTATCGGCATTGGCACGAAGCAGGATCACGATGACGTCGGAGGCGTTGAGGATATGGAGATTGGTGTCTTCAAAGCGATTGGTGCGGTCGCTGGCATCGCTGACAACCCGTTCCTGAATGATGTGGGGGCTCAGCAGGAGATCGGAGGCGATGACTTTGTCCGTGGTGGAAAAGTCAGGCGTACCGGAGGTGCCGGTCGCGTTGAGGTATTCCTCGCGTGCCTGAGGTAGGAAAATCCGCTGGGGGATGCCGCGGGCTGAGAGGGCGCGAGTGAAGAGGGTATCGGCACCGATGGCGATTTGCGAGATTCCGCAAAGGAAGTGATTGGGCTGAAGGTGCAGCTCTTCCGGGATTCCGGCGATGCACTCGTAGAGGTAATTCTCCACGACTTGGTGGAACTCTTCCCGTTCGCTGTCGGTGAGGACATGACCGCTGGCAATGAGCATGCGCGAACCTGCAAAGCCGACAGAAACGACCAGAGGGAGAGAGGAACCGGGATCGGAGGTTTGATTTTTCATCATCTATTCGGGATGATGATGAAATAGGGAGTTAGGTGGCCTTTGAGAAGGGTGAAAAATTTGTCCTTTGAGAAGCCCAACATGGGGCTTTCTATCGAAAATCAATCACATCACCAAGGCCGAGGAGTTTGATGATTTCATCGGGGACGCCGGGATACGGGCCGGCGATGGGAATATTGCCGACATAGCCCAGTGATTTCCAAGTGCTGCTATGGGAGTAGTAGCCACCCAAGGTGAGCAGGCGAAGTTTTTGAAAGAAACGGGAGCCGTAGGAAAGTTCGGGAGCGGTATTGGCGGGATGGCAGATGCTATCGAGGATGGCGGTTTGTTGCGCTTCGGTGAGTTTTATGAAAGGAAGCGCATGTAGGGAGTTCGAGCGGGTGCTGATCCAGGCAAGGCCACCGCGGATGATTTCATAATCGGCACGGTTGTCATCATATGGAGCTCCGACCCATTCGTTGAGAAAATCGGGAAGTCCGATTTTAGATGGGGCAGGGGAATCCGCATCGCCGGGGATGATGAGGTCGCAGAGGACGGCGAGGGTGGCAAGCTCGGTATCCACCAAAGGCTTTTCCCATGGAGCAACCGGGTTCAGGAAATCGGGATCGGTGAGCGGGTTTTTGAAGGGACGGGTGAGCGGACGCGGGGCCTGGGCGGCGAGCTGTTTCGGCAACATGGCTCCGGCGGCGCTCGCGGCGGCGAGCAGCTTGAAAATATCGCGGCGGGAGACGGTGGTTTCGTGCATGACAGGGTTAAGTTAGATGTTTCCGGATTTCATTTCCGCCATCAGATAATCGGAGGATCGCCACGCAAGCGCCATGACAGTGAGGGTCAGGTTTTTATCGGGGTTGGAAGGGAGTATGGAGCCATCCATGAGGAAGAGGTTTTTCACGTCCCAGCTCTGGCCAAAGGAGTTTACGACCGAGTCCGTGGCGCTGGAACCCATGCGGGCCGTTCCGGCTTCATGGATGATCTGACCGGGTTTATTGAGCGCGTCAATGCCTGATCGGGGGGTGGCGGTGCCTCCCATTTCAGTGATGATTTGGGCGAACGTGGTCTGCATGTGGCTGGCTTGATTGATCTCATGGTCAGACCATTTCCAGTGGAATTGGAGAATGGGAATGCCCCATTGGTCCGTGCGCGAGGGATCGATCTCACAGTAGCAGTTTTCATTCGGGATCATTTCTCCGCGACCGGCAAAGCCCATTGTAGCACCATAGTAGCGGCGGGCCTCCTCCTTGAGTTTTTTGCCATAAATGCCGGGTGAGGTGATATCGAGGATGGCGAGAGAACCCATTCCAGGCATTGTTCGGCCGCCGCCCATCTCGATGTGATAGCCGCGGGCGAAGCCAAGTTTTTCCTGGTTCTTGTAGTTCCACCACGGTGAATAAACGTGGCTTCCACCGGCGCCGTCCTCGTTGTAGGGCGGGAGGTTTTCCATTGCGGGAATATGGCCGGAAAGACCGCTGCCGACGGTATCGGTGAGGTTCCTGCCGACTTGTCCGCTGGAATTGGCGAGACCGTTGGGGAAGAGTTTGGATTTAGAATTGAGCAGGATGCGAGCGGTTTCGCAGGTGCTGGCGCAGACGATGACGACTCTGGCTTTGGCAACGGAATCTGCGCGCGTCTGCTTATCCATGTAATGAACGCCGGTGGCCTTTCCCGAATCATCAACCATCACCTCGCGCACCATAGCATCGGTGATGATGTCTAGATTCCCGCTGGCAAGGGCAGGTGGAATCAGGACGGTGGTGGATTGGAAATTCGCCCGGATCGAGCAGCCGCGAGTGCAATCGGTGGCCCAGAAGCAGGCGGCACGGCTGGACATATCCTTCGCGACAATTTTTTGGGCGACAGGGTTGTCAGGGAAAAGTTTGGCGGCGAGTTTGGGGCCGTCCATCGGCTGGCTGAGAACGGCGCGGTGGATGGGGATCACCGGGATGTTCAGGGTCTTGCAGTGTTTTTTCGCAAGCAGTTCGCCGACTCTCGGCTTGGGCGGGGGTTGGAGAACGCCCGGGGAGGAATCCGGAGTGTTTTCCATGCCTTCGTTGCTGCCGTAGATGCCGACCATCATCTCGGTTTTATCGTAATAGGGGGCAAGGTCCTCGTAGTTGATCGGCCAGTTGAAACCCAAGCCGTCGCGGTCTTTGGGTTTGAAGTCATAGGGGCCGAAACGGAGGGAAATGCGGCCCCAGTGATTGGTCCTGCCGCCTAACATGCGGGCGCGCCACCACCAGAATTCGCCCTGCGTGCCGGGCTTATCGGCATAAGGTTCACCGGGAACCTGCCAGCCACCATCGACTGTGGCATCGTAGTAGCCAAAGGGCCGGTCCGGGGTGCCCTTCGCACGAAGAGGGGCTTGCTCCGGGGTATTGAACATCGGGGTTTCCTTGACCGGCTCATAGTTACGACCGGCTTCGAGCATGAGGACTTTCATGCCGTTGAGTGAGAGCTGCATTGCCATCATGCCGCCGCCAGCGCCAGAGCCTACGATGATAACGTCATATTCGCGGAGGGATTTTCGATCAGTGAGCAGCGCCATGGATTTCGAAAAACCTAGCTGAAAAGATCCTCATGACAAGAGGGGAACGCATTTGGATTTCCGGCTTGGATGGATATAGCGATTCTGGAAAATATTGGCCATGAGCGCGGGACATTCAGATTGGGAGCGGAGCAAGGAGCTGGCGCGGACGATTCTTCGGGACCGGGCGATGAGACGAAAATGGATGGGGCGATGGCTGATGGCGACGATGGGATGGATCGCGGCGGGATTGTGGGTGATTGAGGGTTGGCTCGGGGATAATGTTTGGAGGTTTTTGATCTGGTGGGGGATCTGTGCGGGGCTTGCCGTTGGACTGATGGCCTTGGCGCTATACGATGCGGTGGCGGTTGCGAGAGAGGAAAGGGAGTGAATGAATTTTCAAAAAGAGTTGAATTGGCAATCGAGAGACCGGGAATGATGCTGGGGCGATGAGCATGATCGTGAGGCCGGTTATATATCAGCTGTTCGTGAGGACTTTCGGGAATACGAACCAGACTCGCAAGGCGGGAGGGGGCATGGCGGAGAATGGCGTGGGAAAATTCCGCGACATTGATGACGTGGCGCTGGGATCGATCAAGGAAATGGGTTTCACGCATGTATGGCTGACTGGTGTGCTGGAGCAGGCGAGTGGAACGGGCTATCCGGACAGGCCTGCGGATCCGCCGGATATTTTAAAAGGCAAGGCGGGAAGTCCATATGCGATCAGGGATTATTTTGACGTCTGTCCGGATTACGCGGTGACGCCGGAGAAGCGCTTGGAAGAATTTCGCGAGCTGCTAGGACGCTGCCACCGACATGGGTTCAAGGTCATCATCGACTTTGTGCCGAATCACGTGGCGCGAAGTTATCGATCCGATGTGAGACGGGAGCTTTCGTTTTGCGAGGGCGACAAGCAGGATGTTTTTTTTGATCGCGACAATCATTTTTTCTATCTGGATCAAAGTCATCCGGGAGGCGGTCCGCCGCTGATTTTACCAACAAAGGAGTTGCCCGATTGCAGCGGACTGTATGAGCCGGAAACGTATTTCGGCAGGGTCACGGGAAATAATTCGGTCACATGGAGTCCGTCGATCAACGATTGGTATGAGACGGTGAAATTGAATTACGGGCACGATTTCACCCAAGGGCGGACGACATCGTATCTCCCGGACAAAGAAGCAAATCCGGGTGAAGTGCCGCGAACCTGGAGAAGGATGGATGAGATTGTTTCGTATTGGCAGGAAATGGGGGTCGATGGATTTAGAGTCGATATGGCGCATATGGTTCCGATGGAGTTTTGGCGGTGGTTGGTGAAACGCGCGCGGGATCGGGATGCGGGTGTTTTTTTCGGAGCGGAAGCCTACGACAGTGATCCGGCGAAGCTAACGGATTTGGACGTTCTGGACGAGCTGGTGAAGGCGGGCTTTGACGGGGCATATGAGCATCCGACCTACAAATGCATCCAGGGGATTTACGAAGCGGGAAAATGGGCGAACGATATCGATCCACTGACATTTGCAGGCGAGCGTTTTCACAAATGCATCCGTTATGTGGAAAATCATGACGAGGTCCGGATTGCCAACCCCCAGCGTTGGGGCGGGGCGGGGATGGAAGCGGGCAGGCCGGCAAGTGCGGTGATGTTCGGGATCAGCGGGGCGGCGATCATGTTATACAATGGGCAGGAAATCGGCGAGCCGGCGATCGGTGTGGAAGGTTTCAGCGGTAACGATGGACGCACTTCGATCTTCGACTACACCAGCATGCCTGAATTTCAGAAATGGCTGAATGGGGGGAAATATGATGGGGGCGGCCTTTCTGCGGAACAGAAATCGCTGCGTTTATGGTATGGGAAACTGCTTGCCGTGCTTAAGGAGCCTGCCTTTGTGCAAGGCGAGTTTTACGGCTTGAATTACGCCAACAGGGAGAACGGGGATTTCGGCCGTCTTGAGGAGGAAACCGTATCGGGCCACTGGATGTATGCGTTTCTACGCTACGATAGATCCAGCGGGCAGGCCTATCTGATTGTAGCGAATTTTCATCCCATCCAGCAGTTCAAGGATGTTGGTATTTTGATCTCGGAGGACGCGCTGAATTTTCTCGGAAAAGCTGCTGCGGAGAAAATTGCTTTCACCGAAAAACTTGAGGGGCGGAACATTTTTTCATGCGAAACCAAAAGCCTCACGGTGACGGGATTGCCGATCGGGGATCTTCCGGCGTTCGGCGTGGGTTATTACGAGTTGATATGAACCGGCATGCGGTTTGAACTGGCAGCCATGGATTATGAAGCGAAGGCGCGGGAAGTGATTGAGTTGGAGGCGGACTGCCTCCGGGCGATGGCCGGGCGGGTGGATTTTCACTTTGGCGAAGCGGTGCGAATGATCCAGACCGCTTTGGACCAGCGCGGAAAAGTGGTGATCATCGGAGTGGGCAAATCCGGAAACGTCGGCCATAAAATTGCCGCGACCCTGAATTCCACGGGTGCAACGGCTGTGGTGATGAATTCCCAAAACGCGTTTCACGGGGATCTGGGCCTGCTGAATGACGGCGATGTGATCCTCGCTCTTTCCTACTCCGGTGAAACCGAAGAGCTCCTGGGATTGATACCGTTTTTACGCAGCTTTGACGTGAAAGTCATCGCCATGTGTGGGAAATCCAGCTCGTCGCTGGCCGCTGCAAGTGATGTGGCGCTTGATGTATCCGTGTCGCGCGAAGCTTGCCCGCTGAATCTAGCGCCTACCTCTTCGTCCACGGCGATGCTGGTGATGGGAGATGCGCTGGCAATGGTGCTGTTGGAATCCAGGGGTTTTACGGAAACGGATTTTGCGCGTTACCACCCGGGTGGCTCGCTGGGCAGGGCGCTGCTTCTCAAAGTCGGGGATGTGATGCGCCGCGAAGAGAAAATGCCAATTGTCGCGATCCAAGCCAAAGTCATCGATGCCGTTTCCGAGATGAACAGGGGGCGGGCGGGCGCCTGCCTGGTCCTTGATGAAAATGGAATGCTCGCCGGCATTTTCACTCACGGGGATTTCGCGCGGGGGTATGAGAAAAATCCTGCGATCGGCGCATTGCCAGTGGCGGACCTGATGACGCGGAATCCGATTTCCCTGACCGAAGACTCGCTTGCAGTCGAGGCGGTCAAGCGAATCGGCGAGAAACGTATTGATGACATCGTCGTGGTTAATGCCGAAGGGAAGCCCGTCGGACTCATCGATGCCCAGGATCTGGCACGGTTGAAACTGGTTTGAACGGAGAGTTGTTTTTTCGAATGGAAGAGATCGACATCGCGGTGGTTGGGGCAGGTCCGGCGGGTCTCAGGGCGGCTGAAGTGGTTGCGGGGATGGGTCGCAAAGTAACCGTTTTCGAAGGCAAGCCTTCAGTAGGACGTAAATTTCTGGTGGCTGGCAGGGGAGGCTTGAACATCACTCACGGCGAGCCGTTTGAAACCTTCATCACGCGCTATGAAGGTGGCTCGCACTGGGAGGAAATATTGCGGGAGTTTGATGCGGATGCGCTTCGGGATTGGTGTCATGGCCTTGGAATCGAAACGTTCCAGGCCACAAGCGGCAGGGTCTATCCGAAAGTTCTCAAAGGAGCTTCCATCCTCCGGGCCTGGCTTGCGCGGCTCAAGACACTTGCGGTAGAGATCAGACCCGGCTGCCTGTGGAAAGAACTCCTGCCGGGAAATATATTATGTTTTCAGGATCAGGATCAGGTCCGGGCGAAGGCGGTTATCTTTGCTCTCGGAGGCGGCTCATGGCCGAGGACCGGATCGGATGGTGGGTGGTTGGAAAAGTTTCAGGAAATGGGTATCGGTTGTGCTCCGCTTCAATCTTCAAACTGCGGTTGGGAGTGCGAGTGGCCACCTCAAATCCTTGCGGAGGCGGAGGGCTTACCCATAAAAAATCTCAGGCTTAACGTAGGTCGGGCTTCAGTGCTTGGTGAGTTGCTGATCACCCGTTACGGATTGGAAGGCGGGGCGATATATGCCTTGGGCAGCAAGCTTCGTGCAATGAAAGAACCGGCCGTAACCATTGATTTCAAGCCCACGTTTTCCGAAGCTGAACTGCTGGAAAAGTTGCGGGGCATCGAAGGGAATCTTCTGGAGGGAGCCACACGCAGGTGGACACTCAGCGTTCCCGCAAGAGCCGTCCTTTCACGGAAAAACTACCCATCAGCCGAATCTCTCGCCGCCGAAGTGAAGTCGTGTCGGATTGCACTTTTACGCCCCCGGCCTTTGGCGGAAGCCATATCTTCGGCGGGTGGTGTATTGTGGAATGAGCTGAATGAACAGCTGATGCTGCTGAAGCATCCGGGCATTTTCATCTGCGGCGAGATGATCGATTGGGATGCGCCGACCGGAGGCTATCTTTTGCAGGGGGCGTTTGCCACAGGGTCAAGAGCCGGGAAAGGGGCGGTGGCTTTTTCGGGCTGAGAAAATGGATGGTGAGGGCTATTGCCCGCTTTGTTCAAATTATTTCGTTGAGTTGTTGGATTACAGTAAGTTTTCCGGGGTCTTGATACCGGGGAGGCTGTATGCCATTGCAACGCCCTCGACGTCATGCCGGATTATAGATAATTATCATATCATAAGTTTGAAATTTAGTTGCAGCCGCTGGGAGATTCAGTTCAGGATAAGTTCGCATGAAAACACTAATTACTGGTATTATTGCCACCCTCAGCTTGGGCTGTCTGGATAATAATAAGGACAGCGTTTGGTGGGGTAATGAGAAGACCATCATCGAGTTGGCTCAGGAACTTGAGCTTGCGCAATATCGTGCGCGGCAATTGCAGCCGCAGGAGATTCCCGCACATCCGGTAAGCAACCAAGTTGTAATGCAGCAGCTTCTCAAGGAAATCGAAGCACTCGAAATTGCCAAAATCGATCTGCAGGGGGAGATCGCCGAAATGAGTTCCGGCTGGAACGGCTTCCGCAATGAGGTTCTTGCCCGCCGCCGCTCCAATTTATTAGGTAAGACACATGAAAGTTTCACCCTTGGTAATAACAAAACATATACCAATGCCGTCATTTCGAAAATTGATGATGGCGGGGTTTCCCTCCGTCACGCCGATGGCACTGCAAGATTCCGTTTCAACGATCTCAATGCCGATGAACAGACCTGGTTCGGGCTGGATGGCGAACTTGCCCTCATCGCCCACCAGTCGGAAGGTGAAAGCCGGGTCGCTTACGAAAAATGGATAGATAAGAACATGGCCATTGTCGAGGCAAAGGAGGCCAGCCTCGCCAAAATCCGCAAAGAAGATGAGGAGAAACTGGTTGCTGCAAGATCACGCGCCGCAAGCCTTCGCTCCATTGCCTCAGCCTCGACCAGCCCGTTATCAGCGTCAATCGGTCCCTTGGGAGCAACAAGCTCCAGCTATTCCCGGTATTCCGGCTATTCAACAAACTACTCTTATCGACGCCCGGCCATCCGATATCGTTACTATTACAATACCACGCCCAACTGTAATCATGGCATCGGCGTAATGCCTCCCCGCTACAATCGTCCTACCCCTCCCTCCGATTGTTACCCAATCCATCATTAGTTTTCCAGCGATGGTCGAGGAACTCGCGGGACCAGAATATTTATGAAATCAATCTCACTGAGTTTACTCACCATAATTTCATCCCTGCTTGTCATGGCCTGTGAAGACCCGGCATTAGTGAAACAAAGGGGCGAGCAGGAAGCTGAAATCGCAAAGCTCCGGGGCGAACTCGCCCTCGTGCAGGAGCGGCTGAAAAACCTGCCTCCCGATCAATCCAACGAGCTTGATGCGGCCACCGTTGAATCCGAAAGACTTGAGCAACAGCATAAACAATTGACGGAGGAAGTCGCCAAACTTGAGGCCGAGCACAAGCAGCTCCAGCAGCAATACGAAGCATATCAGGCTAAATACGATATTCGCTGACCCCCTTTGATGAATCGAATCCATTTCGTTTTTAACACAGCAAACCATGTCTTTCAGTGATTTATTGAGCAGCGCGAAAGGTCCAGGCGTGATTGGAATGCTGCTGGCCCTCGTGGTTCTAATGGGCTTCGGGACGCTGTATATGTTTGCCCTTGACGGGGGTTCGGGGGGAGCGGAGCGATCCATGGAAAGTATCATCCGCGCGAATGCGAAAGTCATTGAAGGAGATAAATCCAGCATCGCATCGGGCAACGAGCGGCTCTCGAAAATCCCTGAAATGAAGAAAATTTCAACTTTTCTTGCCGATCTTACTTCCAGAAATACCTCCCTCACCCTCCGCATTACCGAGCGCAAAGAAGACCTCGTCAAACGCCAGGAGGCGTTCAGCCAACTGGAAGACGAGTTCGAAACCTACAAAAACCAATACCGTGCCTTTGTGCGCAAAAAAGCCGAGGGCACGGAGATCAAGGAACTGTCGGTCGCAAGCGGCGTGATCTTTAGCAATGTCTATATCCGCAAAGTCACTGCGGTAGGAATTGATATTCGCCACCAGGACGGTCACAAGCGCATCCCGTTCAAGGATCTGCCCGGGGAAATGCAGGACTATTATCAGTTCGATGAGACGCAGATGCTCACTGAGCTGGAGCGCGAGTTGAAGATTCGTAAAAAACATGACCTCGAGGTCGCCGCTGCCCACCAGGCCTCCGAGGTCATGGCTGGCGAGGAAAAAGTTAGGTATAAAGAAAAAGAGCGCCAGCGCATCACCCGGCAGATTGCTGTGAAAGAAGCACGACTTCAGATCATTCATCGCGAGATCGGCCAACTTCAGTCAGATATCAGTAGAGAAAACAGCAATGCTCAAGCTGCCAGAAGCGCTGGCAGAATGCACCTGAATAGAGCTGGCAGTTTCCATGGTTCGCTGAATAACAAAAAGGCGGAGTATTCAAGAATTCAAAATGAGATTGCCCGCCTCAGGGCTTCAATCTGATCTGTCCAATCTCATTTATGTCATCAGACGACCATAGCGACGTTATATGGATCCTGATCTGTCTGATCATACTGACATTAAGCGGAGTATTCTTGTCCATTCTAGCCGAAAAACGCTTTAGCTTTTCGCGAGTTCAGGATTCCCAAGAATCGGAAATCTCCTCCAAAGAGCTGATCCTCCACGATCTTCGTTGGAAACTGGACGAGGGGAAAAACTCTTTGGAAGCCTCTAATAAACGGATTCACGACAAGCTGGCCAAAGCCAAAGCGGCTCGCTCCAAGATGACCCGGCTGACCCATGAGATCACCATGCTCAGGGAAAGCAAGGAGCTGTTAGTCCGATCAACATCGAAAACCAAGAGCTCCTTTGATGACTATCGGGCAAAGTATCGCAAGGTTAGCTGGCGGAAAGCCATCGGTGAAAAATGCGACCGTCTCTACCTGAAAACAGGTCGGCAGTACGACCGGGTAATTATCACCCACGTTACTCCCTTCGGGCTGGATATTTCCCACCTCCACGGAAATGCCCGTATCGATTTCAGGAATCTCGGTTCTGATTACCAGAATCGCTTCCAATGGGATGAGGAAGAATGCCAGAAGACTGTCGGGAGGGAAAATATGAATCACGCACCTGCCGCGCTGTCCCGAGCAAAGCCTAAATTGAAAAATTACAGCGTGGAAGTAACCAATCCGGAAACTGTCGATAATAGACTAACCATCATTCGTTTTCAGAACGAAGTCCGCATTTCGAAAATCAAAGCCGCCACCCTTCAAAGCAATTATGACAACGCCATCTCAAACAGCCGCTACAGTAGCCAGCGATCAGTCCCCGGGTCACTCCGGACTTGGACTGAGCAAGCCAGGATTCTCCAAACCGAACTCGCGCGCGCGAATTTCAATCACCTCCACGCCCTTGAAAGACTCCGTCAAGTTTCCCCCAATGATTCTTTACTCCTCCCGGAAAACTTACAAACCCCACCCTGAAACGAGCCAATAGCGGGTTTTACCTTGCCAAAATTTTTCTGTAGCTTTGGAAAAAAACTCAGTTTAGCCAATCGAATCACTTGGGCATCGTGATCATCGGAAAGTCATCCGTCCGGAACGGGGTCATCGGCAGCCCCTCTTTGGAAACGACGTTGCAAATAGGGTTGTTGTCCCATGCGTAACGGACGGCAACGGGTACGGACACTTCCGCTGCGCTGACTTCTATACGGTTTCCTTCGGTGATCTTCGCTGCGGCTGGTAGCCATTTTTTATCTGCCCCGCAGATGGCGAAGCCCCGGGTTTCGTTGATATCGGAGGTAACCAATCCCCCGCCGACATGGTCAAAGCTGAGGATGGCCTTTCCGTCCTTGATCTCCATCGCTTTGTATTCGGGGCTACGGTGCTCGATCTTATAGCCGTAATCCTTGGCGAGTGCCCAGCGCGCCAAGCGCTCGGCGACCGCACGTTTCTCGCGTGGATGGATGTCGTTGGCCTGGCCAAGATCGATAATGACTGCCTGACCGGTGTTTTTCACATCGCGGAGCGTATGGCTCTGTGCCTCGCGCAGCTCGGCCCAGTCGCTATCACCCGGCTGCCGGGTCACGTCTTGGAAATCCGCAAGCTGGACGAAATAGAAAGGGAAATCGCCCTGCTTCCAATCTTTTCTCCAACTGCTGATCAACAAGGTCATCAGATCGTTGTATTGATAGGCACGACCCACATTGGTCTCGCCCTGATACCAGATCACTCCGCGCATGCCGTAACCGAGGACAGGGAAAAGACCGCCGGCGTAGATATTGCCGGGCCGCTCCCTGAGAGCTTGTTCGACTATAAGTTCGGCTTTCTTTGTTGGATCGGTTTCAGCGGCGGCTTCCCTGGCCTGCCACTCGCCAATGTGCTTTTTGAAACGCGGATCCTGATCGAGCAAATCCCTCCGCACCCAGGCCTCGGCTGCGGAACCGCCCCAGGAATTATCGATGAGTCCGACAGGAACTTTCAGGACATCGCTCAACAGCTTTCCATAGTAGTAACCGATGGCGCTGAATCCCCCCGCAGTTTGAGGAGAGCAGGATTCCCATTTGCCACTGAAACTTGTCTGCAGCTCCTGGGTGCCATGGTGGGGAATCGTCACAAAGCGAATCTCGGGCTGATCGGCGTCAAGTGCGGCAAGTTCCGCGCCAAAGGAGCTGTTCACATCCCACTCCATATTGGATTGGCCGGCACAGATCCAGACCTCGCCAACGAGGATTTCCTTCAGGCTGATCTCGCTGCTGCCGGTGACTTTCATTTCCTTCGGCTCGGCGCTGGCGGGCATCGGCGCAAGCCTGACCTCCCATCTTCCGGACTTGTCCGCTTTGGCCTTGTGGGATTGGTCGCCGATTTTAACGGTCACGTCCACCTCGGGATCGTCCCATCCCCAGATCAGGTTTTCCTGCTTTTGTTGCAGGACCATGTAATCTCCGATGATGGTCGGAAGTTTAGTTTCGGCACCCGCGCAAAAGGCGAGAAGTAGACTGAGGATGGCTTGGGTTTTCATGGTCTCGTTAAATTCTGAAGCGGGGAGATTGACTGAGAAATTTATATGGGTTGTCGAAAACGATCTTCTCGATCTGTTCCGGGGTGTGCTTCCGGCGCCTCATTTCCAAAGCGCACTTCGGCACGGACAAGGGATCGGAAATCCCCCAGTCGCAGGCGGAATTCATCCATAATCGCTCGCTGCCGTAAACTTCCAAAATATCGATTGCCCGGTTTGGCGTGCATTTGCTTTCGGGATACAAGGTCATTCCCGCCCAGAATCCCGCATCCAGCACGAGTCCGACGGTATGTTCTTCGACATGATCAATGATGACTTTGGAGCGATCCAATTTTGAAAAAGAGGCTAGGGAATCAAGAATCAGCCTGGTGCCCTTGAGCTTGTCCTCAAGGTGGGGCGTATGGATGAGAATGGGGAGATCATGATCGAGAGCCAATTGCACGTGCTCTTCGAAAATGGCCAGCTCGCTGCGGGTATTCTTGTTAAGGCCGATCTCGCCGATCCCGAGGACGGTTTCCTTATCGATGAACTCCGGGATCAATGCCATCACCTCCCGTGCGAAACCGGGATCGTCAGCTTCCTTGGGATTGATGCACAGCCAGCAGAAATGTTTGATCCCAAATCTCGCGGCGCGTCTAGGTTCATATTCGGTCAACTGGCGGAAATAATCGTAAAAGCCATCAGCGGAGGAACGATCGAAGCCAGCCCAGAAAGCCGGTTCGCAAAGCACCTCACAGCCCGCGAGAGCGAGTTTCTCATAGTCGTCCGTAGTGCGGCTGACCATGTGGGCGTGGGGTTCGATATAGCGCATAACCTTCAGGCAATCGGTGCTCCGGTGGCTCCTTGAAACGGCGCGGTGTCAGTCAGTTCCGGAGTGAAATCCGAAAATTTCTCCAGCACCGCCTTCGCCCGATCAGGGCGATTCTCCTGCAAAATCGGCAGGGCTTCCTTGAAATAGTTCAAGCGGATATCCGCTTCATCTCCATGGCGCTCCACACGATCCAAAAAAGCCGCAAGATCAATGAGTCGAGCGCGCGCATCTATGAATTGCAGATCCAATAATTCTCTTTTACTCAACATGTAACTTCAATTTCAAAGGCGGATTCAAGGCGACTCCGCATGATTCACGGGGTGGTTTCATTGTAAAGCAAGCCTTGCGGAACGAGTGCTACAACCCGTCGCAGGAAACTGGTTTGGGCCGCCATCGCTCCGAATCTTCGGTTGCCCTCGGATGTTGAGCGGTGGCCGCCCTGAAAGTTTTCACCAGAGACTACCTTACCAGCAAGTTAGAGCTGTTTCTTTCAGAAACCACTGCGAAAAAAATTCTACAGGTGATCCGCCTGGCTCTCGATCACCTGAGCCTCGTTGGGGACCGTTCGCGGAGCGGAATAGCTCAGTCCGGGAACCACCCTGCGCACAAGCTTCTTGAGACCACTCTCCGCCGAATCCATATCAGACTCCGCCTGACGCATCGCCTTTTCCCAAGCACCCGCAAAGCCCGGAGCCAGTTCACGCATGGTGCCGATCGCCATTTCCTGCATCCGGAACTGGCGTTGCTCCGCCTTGTCGGGCTTGTTTTGCAATGTCGCCAGATTAACCCGCAGGTTTTCATTCTGACTTTTTAAAGCTACGATCTCCTTCGACAAGGAATCGCTCCCGGTCGCCGTGATCTTGAGCTGGGTGTTGAGATGGGATTGCAGATCACGCATCTCGCCCTCGATCCGCTTGATCTCGCGCTTCAATTGCATCTTGGAACCGATTGCATTTTTCAAAATGAAGCCGGCAATGAGTAAACCGAGCAAGAGGCCCCAAACAAAGTGGCTTTCGATGATTTCTTGAAATTCCATGATCAGTTGCTTTCTGGTTTTGGCTCTACTGGAGCACTTTCTTCCACCGCTTCAACCGCGACTTCTCCCAAGAGACTCACGACATCCTCTGTCAGATCGGGGGCATCCGCTTTATACAATACGAATGGGATACCTGTGTTGGAATTTCCAGAAGTGTCGAATACTCCATCCAGATTGCGTTCCTTGGCAATTTGTTGGGATACTTCCAGAATACGGCCTAGCGAAGCTCGCATTGTCGCCACCATTTCCTTGTTTATCCTCTTGTCCTCTTCGGCCCGGAATTCCTCAAACTCCTGTCGCAAAGTCTCGGTCTCCTGCCGCTTTATTTCATATTCCCGAGCCAGCTTTTTATTATCCTCCTCGTCCGGATTATCCTTTTTGGCCTGAAGTTTGGCTTGCAGGGATTGCAATTCCGCAATGTTCGCCCGCAATTGCTCGGCACGCTTGTTTTGTAGTATGGCCTCACGCTGGCGCTGAATTTGCTTCTGCATGGCCTGCGTAGAGGGCAGCTCGCGATAAATGTCCGTCACCCGAACAACCGCAAATTTTGGCGCAGCCGATACTCCTGCAACCAATCCCAGCCAACATAAACTGACAAGTAGTCTCATATTCCGCACGTAGGCTAGCGCTGATGTATCCCCTTGTCGACGTCGGACTAAATCTCCTGAATCGGCAGGGCGGAAACTTCTTCGCGCAACTTATCAGCCAGCATTGTAGAGAGGTAACGTTCGCTCGAGGAACACCCGACCGTAACAATGCGCTTGCCCTTGAACTCCGGCCGTTTCGCTACCTGCATCGCTGCCCAGACATTGGCGCCGGTGGAAATCCCCGCCGGCAATCCTTCCTGCTGTGCAAGGGCCTGCGCGGTGGCGAAGGCATCTTCATTGGAAACGAGAATTGTCTCATCAATGATATCGACATTCAGATTCTTAGGAATGAACCCCGCACCGATTCCTTGAATCATATGCGGGCCGGGCTGACCACCCGAAATCACCGGACTGCCAGCAGGCTCTACCGCGAAGGTCTTCATATCGCAGCGTGATTTGATCACCTCGGAAACGCCAGTTATCGTGCCACCGGTTCCAACTCCGGACACAAAGGCATCGATCTGACCATCCGTATCGCGCCAAATTTCCTCCGCAGTCGTTTCACGGTGAACTTGCGGGTTGGCAGGGTTTTCAAACTGTCCGGGGCCGAACGCGCCTGGCGTTTCTTCCAAAAGTTTTTTTGCCATCGCGATGGCGCCGGCCATGCCGCGGGCACGCGGAGTCAAAACAATTTCAGCTCCAAGCAATCTCAATAAAACACGGCGCTCGATCGACATGCTTTCCGGCATCGTCAGGATGCAGCGGTAGCCTTTCGCCCGGGCTACAAAAGCCAGCGCAATCCCCGTGTTTCCCGAAGTCGGCTCGATGATCAATCCTCCAGGCTTGAGTAAGCCATCACGTTCACCCGCCTCGATCATCGCTTTGCCGATCCGGTCCTTGACGCTGAACAAAGGGTTGAAAAACTCCGCCTTGACGCAAATTTCAGCTTCAAGGCCCTTCGTAACATGATTCAGGCGGATAAGGGGAGTGTTGCCGATCGTATCGACCATGCTGTTTGCGATGTTCATAAAATATCTTTTTGGTGTTGGGTTGGGTTCTGGTCAAATCTGGAAGTCCGGAGTCCCGGAGTCGAGGTGTAATCCGCACTCATATTTCTCGCCATTGAAGCGTGTGCCATCCGCAGTTCCGTTCAAGGAAGGCACAGTGCTGTGCCAATCCCCCATCGTTACATAGCCCTGCTCCGCCAATGGATGCTTGGGCAGATCGTGCTGATGGTAGAAAACATCCACCTGCGCGTCCGCCCAATCTAGGATCGGATACAATTTTAAAGTTCTTTTCTGCTGTTCGGCGAATGCCCGCTCCTCACGTGTCACGGAATGCGCCCTGCGCAAGCCACTGATCCATGCATCCCCGCCTATTTCACGCAGAGCACGGTTCATCGGCTCCATCTTTGTAATGACTCCATACCGGTCTGCGTCAGCCTTGCCATTCTCCCACAGATTCCCCCACAAAGCCTGCATTCTGGCAGCCGAAATGGTCGGCACATAGACCCGATAATCCAGCGGGAACATCTCCATCAATGTCTCCGCATATTGGTAGGTTTCCTGAAAAAGGTAACCTGTATCGATGAATACCACTGGAACTTTGGGTGCATGGTCGTGCAGCAATTTCAGCATCACCGCCGCCTGCAAACCAAAGCTTGTGCTTGCGACCAATCGATCGCCCAACCGCCCGTAAAGCAGTTCCAATCGCTGGCCCGCCCGCAAATTCTCCAACTCTCTGGAAAGTTGCACGGAATCGATGCCATGTTCCGCCGCCAAGTCCATTTCGAGCGCTTTCATATTATTACTTTCGTGCATCTCAAATCCAACACCGTGCTACCGGTCAAACCGCCGCAGCTACATGGACATTTTCATGAAAATCCTTACCCTGCACTGTTGCGGCTACGTAACCGGCTCGGATGCAGAAATCGCCGAAGCGTTCGCTCACTTTACGCTCCTTGGCGTAATGACGAATGATCGGAGCCAGCAGATCCTTGATCTGTTCACCCGGAAAATTCTCGCGAAACATTTTCGAGAGCCTTTGACCTGCAAAACCGCCGCCTAGATAAACATTATAGCAACCCGGCGATCTCCCGACGAACCCGATTTCAGAAATATATGGCCGCGCGCAACCATTGGGGCAACCGGTCATGCGGACCGTGATCGCGTCATGACGCAACCCGGCTTCTTCGATTACTTCTTCAAGCTCGCCCAGCAGATCCGGCAAATATCTTTCCGCTTCCGCAAGGGCAAGTCCGCAAGTCGGAAGTGCCACACAGGCGAGCGAGTTCAACCGCAAAGCGCTTTTCAAGTGGCTGTCCTTGATCCCGTATTCTTCAAGCAGCTTCTCGATCGCAGGTCGCATTTCCAGAGACACATTCGCGATCATCAGATTCTGATTCGCCGTCAAACGGAAATCGCCATCGTGGATTTTGGCAATCTCGCGCAGGCCCGACCGCATCGGATAGTTAGGGGTGTCCAGCACCCGGCCGCCTTGTATGAACAGCGTGAGGTGATGCTTCCCGTCATCGCCTTCCACCCAGCCATAACGATCCCCGTTATCTTCGAAGTTGAAATCACGCACCGGTCCGAGATCGTATCCGAGGTATTGGTTCAGCTTCGCCAAAAACCAATCGGCACCGTGATCGTCGACCGTATATTTCAACCGCGCATGCTTGCGCTCGGTCCGATCGCCGTAATCGCGCTGCACCATCACTACTTTTTCGGCGACATCGCTGACCTGATCCACGGTGCAATATCCGATCACATCGGCAAGACGCGGGTAGGTCAGATCGGAGCCGTGGGTCATGCCCATCCCGCCGCCGACAGCCACGTTGAAACCGACCAGCTTGTCCTTTTCGACAATCGCAATGAACGACAGGCAATGCGCGAAAATATCCACATCATTCGATGGCGGCACGGCAATGGTGATCTTGAATTTGCGAGGTAAATAGGTTTTCCCGTAGATCGGCTCCACATCTTCCTCGCTGCTTTCGATCTTCTCCCCATCCAGCCAGATCTCGTGATAAGCACGTGTGGCGGGAGTAAGGTGATCGGAAATCCGTTGGGAAACCTTCAGCACCTCGGCATGCACCGACGAAAGATGAGGATTCGGATTGCACATGACGTTTCGGTTTACATCGCCGCAAGCCGCGATCGTATCCAGCGCGGCCTGGTTGATCTCCGCAATGGTGCGTTTCAAATTCGATTTGATGATCCCGTGAAATTGGAATGCCTGACGCGTGGTCAGCTTGATTGTTCCATTCGCAAACTGAGTCGCCAGGCGATCCGTTTCCAGCCACTGCCGGGGAGTCGCGACGCCTCCCGGCACCCGGATCCGGATCATGAATGAATATGCCTTTTCGAGTTTGTGCTTGCGGCGATTGGCCCTCAGGTCGCGGTCGTCCTGCTGATAGGTCCCGTGAAATTTCAGCAACTGCTGATCGTCCTCGCACATCGAGCCTGTGGACAAATCCGCAAGTCCTGCTTTGATCGTTCCGCGCAAATAATTGCTGCGGATCTTTATCCCTTCGTTCGCCGCCAATTTCTCTTCAGCCATATCTAAATTTATCTGATTATGAGTTTTTCCGCGCTTTCCGCTCAGTAAACATCCCGCTGGTAACGCTTGGTTTTTTTCAACTCCTCAACATAAGCTTCGGCCTCTTCCCGGCTTTTCGCACCATGGTTTTTCACCACTGAAATCAACGCCTCGTTCACATCCGCAGCCATTCTGCCCGCGTCGCCGCAAACATAAAAGTGCGCCCCTTCTTCAAGCCATGCATAAAGCTCCCGGCCGTTCTCGATCATTTTATCCTGCACATAAACTTTTTCCGGCTGATCCCGCGAAAACGCCAGATCCAGCTTTGTCAGCGCGCCGTTTTTCAAATGCTCCTGCCATTCCAACTGATATAGAAAATCGTATGTGTATCGCTGGTCACCGAAGAACAGCCAGTTTTTGCCGCCCGTCCCCACCGCCGCCCGGTGCTCCACAAAGGCACGGAAAGGAGCAACCCCTGTACCCGGACCCACCATGATAATATCGCTTGAATCATCTTCCGGCAATTTGAAATACTCATTGCGCTCCACAAATATTGGAACGGTCTCTCCGGAAGCCACCCGATCAGCAAGAAAGGTGGAGGCTGCACCTAGATGCAGACGCCCGTCATGTTGGTAGCGGACAGCAGCCACAGTTAGGTGTACTTCGTCGGGATGCGCGTCGAGGCTGGAGGCTATGGAGTAAAGTCGAGGTGGCATTTTGCGCAGGAAACTCAACAGTGTCGCCTCCGACATTGCGGCAGGAAATTCCCTGAGCAGATCAGCCACATTACGGCCCCAGAGAAACTGTTTGAGCGCAGCATTAT
>JACMMB010000166.1 GCA_014379305.1 Akkermansiaceae bacterium | reverse complement strand
TCCGGGAAGCTTCCGCAGTGGAATTTTTCCGGATCCGCCTGGTATTGGCAGGATCAAGGAACGGGCACCGCGCTGGTCAGGAAGGGCGGAATGCCGGATCGGGCGATTCTTCAGTTTGAAATGGCTTGGAAGAACAGGCTGTCGTTAGCGATCGGATTCCACTCGAATTTCTCAAAACCTGGTGGTGACGAAGCGGAGGGCGGGGAAATTGCCGGGAACAATCCCGTTCATCCCGCTTCCTTGCCGGGTTTATTCGGGAAGAGCTATGTACTCCAACTCTATTCAAACTATGTGATGCTTTACCGCATGGCATTCGATGAATCCGGAAAACCGAGCATGGACCGGGTTCAGACAAACCATAGCAATGTGCGGCTCGGTGACTCCGGGAGCGCGCGGGTCGAGCTGCGGTGCAACCGGCTGAGCGGGGAAATCGTGTTGTTTGTTGACGGGGAGTTCGTGGTTCAGTGGAGCGAGGTGGGGACGGGCGAAGAAGACGGATATGCGGGAAAGGGAGACGGATTCGGATTTGTGGTGCAGGCTGAAAATTCGCCGGTTCGCATTTCGGAAGTGGTGATGGCGGAGTGGAACGGGATGCCGGATGCGGCACGCAGCATGCAGGTTGATGATTCGGATATTGTATTGCTTGCCAATGGAACCGACCGGTTTTCCGGCCACGTTGCGAAGGTGCGGGATGGCAAGCTGATGCTCGAAGGACGTTATGGGGATTTCACTTTTCCCATGGATGAAGTGGCGGAAATACGCTTCGCAAAATCCCAACTGGCGGAGCTTGAGGGTGAGGTGACCGATGAGATGAAGGTGCGCTTCCATCCGCTGGGCATAATCAGCGGCAGACCTCTGGCGGGAGACCGGGGAAAGCTCAGGATTTTGAATAGTGCTGTTGGCGAAATCGATGTGAATCTGGATTGCGCCGTGATGCTGGAGTTTAAAACGACCGAAAGTTTTCTGGATGATTGGGATACGAGCTTTTAACTTTCCGTGGCTGGTGATTCTGGCTTCGTCTGCTTTTGCGGCGGATGTCTCCTTCACCGATGACGGCAAGCTTACCGGGGAAATGATCGGGATGGATGATGAGGGGACGATTACCCTGGTTTCGCCGATTTCGATCAAGCCGCTGGTTTTGCAGGGCGCGCGGGTGAAGCAGGTGGACTTCGGCATCAGCGAAAAATCCAGCGATGTGCCGAGTCAACGGGTGCGGCTTATTAATGGCGATGTATTGCCGGCGCAGGTGAATGGATTGGACGAGACCACGTTACGGGTGAGTTCGCCGGATTTGGGAAAGCTTGAGATTCCAAGGAAAATGGTGGATTCGCTGCAGCTTGGGATTTTCCCGGAGCGGGTGATTTACACCGGTCCGAGTGATTTCACAGGCTGGATAAGGGATGGCAACGGATCGCGCAACTGGACTATTGAGGATGGGAAATTGCTTTCAGCAGGCCCGGGTAATCTGTCGCGTGAATTGAACCTGCCTGAAAACTTCATCATCCGCTTTGAATTGAATTGGTCGAGTAATCCGAACTTCCGACTGTCTTTCGCTGATCCGCTGCAAACAGCGGGAGACCAGGCGGATCGATATTTTTTGCAATTCGCGGGCGCGGGACTTGAGATCAAGCGGGAGTCCACCCTTAAAAACCGCTACACTCCGATCGTGCTGTTGAGCCGGACGCCCGAGCAATTTCCCGGAAATCGCATGAAACTGGAGCTGCGGGTGGATCGCTCGCGGGGATTGATTCATTTGTATATCGATGACGAGCTGGAGGGCCGGTACAGCGATCCGATCCCGCTGATTCCAAAGGGTGGTGGCATTGTTTTGATGAGCCAGGCACCGGATGAAAGCAAACAATCGGTGGGCAACATCGAGGTTCTCGTGTGGGACGTCCAGGGAGACAGGCACCGCTCGGAAGAACGCGGCGATGGGGAAATGGATTCGTTGATTGGACGCTATGGAGAGAGATTCGGAGGGATTCTAACAAAAATCAGGGGAAGCGCCGAAGGTGCGGTCTATGTTTTCAAAAGCGATTTCCAAGAGGAAATGATCGAACTGCCCGAGGAGGAGGTTTCAACGGTTTTTCTATCGAGTGGCGGAAAGGAACAACCCATTGATGCCGCGGAGGGTTTGATTCTTCGTTTGCGGGGAAAGGGCGAGATGCGCGTTTCCTCATGTGTGTTTGAGAAAGATCTGGTGAAGGTAGTGCATCCCCTGCTCGGCGCGATGCGATTGGATCGCGCGGGCATGACATTTTTGGAACGCCGGGAAATTCCCAAGGCCAAGGCGGTCAAAAGCAAATGAGAATTCTGACGACAGGGATGGCCTTGATCGCTTGCTGCATGGCGCAGGAAGACAAGGCGGTCGTGCGTTTTTCCAATGGCGATCAGCTGTCTGGAAATGTCCTTTCACTTTCGGATGAGAAGCTGACTTGGGAATCCAGGATTTTGAAAGAGCCTGCGGAATTCGCGCTGGATCAGGTGGTGGATTTGAGCATGCCTGCAACCACATCCAGGATCGGAAATGAGGCCGCAGGTCATGAGGCAAACCTCGCGATGACGAATGGGGATTCGATCCGCGGCCAGCTGGCGGGACTCACGAATGACGAAATCAAACTGAAAACCTGGTTTGGTGGAGAGTTGGTTTTCCGGCGGGTGAATGTGAAATCGGTGAAAATTTCGCAAAAGACGGATTATTTCTATCGTGGCCCGAACAGTTTTAAGGAATGGACGAAGACCCAGGAGGAGAGCGGGTGGGAATTCAAGTCAGGCGCGCTGCATTGTGAAACCGCAGGTGGCATCGGACGGGAGATTGAATTTCCGGATGAATGCAAAATTTCGTTCGAGGCCTCCTGGCGAGGTGCGTTTCGGCCTAAAATTGTTTTTTTCTCGAATGATATCAGCACGGATACCCCGAAGGGGGGCTATGAAATGGTTTTCCAGGGTAATTCGGTCCACGTAAAGAAAGCCGGATCCAACAACTGGCTGGGACACTCAACCAGTGCGGGAGAATTGCGGGAAAATGAAAAAGCCAGACTGGAAATTCGAGCGAGCCTGAAGTCAGGAAAAATTTTGCTCTACGTGGACGATAAATTGATCGACGTGTGGCAGGACGATAATGTGGTGAAAGACGATCTCGGGAAAGGTTTTCAGATCGTTTGCCAGGACAGCGCGCCACTGAAAATTTCGAACATCGAAGTGACCGGTTGGGATGGTTATACAGAGGGTGAGCAGGACCGTCAGGCCAAGTTGAGACGCGAATTTCGCGGTGGCTGGGAGTTCGGCGAAGAAGAGCGGGAAACGAAGGATAGCGAGGATAAAATTCCGGATGGCAGGATGGTTTTGAGAAACGGCGATTCCATCGAGGGTGAAGTTCTCGGAATCAAGGACGAGATGATCTCGATGAAGACCACTTTCTCGGAAGTAAGTTTCCCGGTGGCGAGATTGAAAAACATCGTGTTGAAGCCTGCGGACATGGAAACGCCGAAGCGTAACAAAGGTGATGTTCGCGCGACGCTCCTGGACGGATCCCATCTTGTTTTCAGGCTGGACGGGGTGGAGGAGGATCAATTGCTCGGCTTCAGTCAGAATTTCGGCAATGCGAGTTTCCGCAAGGATGCGTTCAAGCGGATCGAGTTCAACATCTACGATCGGTCGATGGAGGAATTGCGCCAGTTGGAGGATTGGTGAATGGATTCGCAAAGCAGCGTTTGGGCTGGCAAAGCCGGGGATGCTTGATAAACAGGTCGGGATTTCAGCTATGAGAATAATTCGATTCGGAGAGGAAGGACGGGAAGAGCCGGGCGTGGTTTTAGCGGACGGTCGCAGGATCGATGCGAGTGGCGAATTTCTGGATTTTGATGAGGCGTTTTTTGAAATGGGAGGCCTGGAAAGTCTGGCGGAGTGGATTTCCGAAGGTTGTCCGGGCGGGGCCGAAATCGATCCGGAGGTCAGACTCGGTCCACCGATCGCGCGGCCTTCGAAAATCATTTGTGTCGGTAAAAATTATCTGGAGCATGCCGTGGAGTTCGGCGGGGGAATTCCGTCCGAACCAGTGCTGTTCATGAAAGCCAGCAGCGCCTGGAGTGGTCCCGCTGACGATGTGCTGATTCCCCGTAGCTCCAGTAAACTGGACTACGAAGTCGAGCTGGCGGTTGTGGTCGGGAGGGTCGCCAGTTATGTGGAAGAGGCCGATGCATTGGATTATGTGGCTGGCTATTCGGTTTTTTGCGACTATTCAGAGCGTGCTTTTCAAAACGAAATGGGAGGCCAGTGGACTAAGGGAAAGAGCGCGGACAGTTTCGCTCCCATGGGGCCGTGCCTGGTAACCGCGGACGAGGTCAGCGATCCGCAGGGATTGAGACTGTGGTGCAAGGTGAATGGAGAATTGAGACAAAACGGATGGACCGGCGACATGCTGTTCAGCGTGCGTCACCTGGTGAGCTACATCAGCCGTTTCATGACTCTGTTTCCCGGGGATGTCATCGCCACCGGGACACCCAGCGGAGTGGCGATGGGGATGGACCCGCCGCAATATCTTCAAGCTGGGGATTGGGTTGAATGCGGGATCGAGGGCTTGGGAGAGTTGACACAGAGAGTGGTGGCGACGAGGTAAGGAAAAATTATTTGAGAACGCGACTTTCCATACTGACGTGGCCGAAGCCGAAGGGCGGTCCTCATCATGCGGTGTGCCATTTCTGCGATACCCTGCATGAGGCTGAACCGATCCCGGAGGGCTCGCGCGCGCGCTGCGTATGTTGTGGCGCCACCCTTTTTCAAAATCGCAAGGCTTCGCTGGTGCGCGTGACGTCATTTTCCATGACAGCACTTCTGCTGATGGTTGTCGTGCATACGGCTCCGTTCATTCACATGGATGCGGGCGGGATGAGGACATTCCTGACTTTGCCCGGGGCCGCCCTGGCTCTGATCAATGAGGGAACCCCGATCGTAGGCTGGGGCGTGGCCATGTTTACCATCATCATGCCTTTGGTGCTTTCCTGCGGCTTGGTCTATGTTTGCGGACCGCTGATGTTCGGAAGAATTGCGCCCGGCGCGATGCTGGTGACGCGCTGGATGAGCCACACCGAGCCTTGGAACATGATCGAAGTGTTTCTGCTAGGCGTTTTGGTGAGTCTATTGAAACTTGGAAAACTTGCGGAGCTGTATTTTGGCGTCGGTTTCTGGGCATTCGCGATACTCATGTTCTGTATGGCTGCGGCAGTTGCGGCGATTGACAAAAGGGAGTTGTGGGATCGCCTGGAGGTGGCGAAGGACGTATGAGTCATCTGTGTGAAAATTCCTCGCGAGCGGTGACCCATGGACTCGCCGGATGCCATGTGTGCGAGAAGGTTACCCCGGTTGCAGCAGCTTATTGTCCCAGGTGCGGATCACATCTGCATTTGCGCAAGCCGGATAGTATTTCACGGACGATGGCCCTGGTGATTGCCTCGGCGGTGATGTATGTGCCGGCGAACATGCTGCCCATCATGAGTATCCGGGAGCTGGGAGTGCTTACGGAAACCACAATTGTGGAGGGCTTGATTTCCTTTTGGGAGTCAGGCTCCTACCCGATTGCGATCGTCATTTTCACCGCCTCGATCATGATCCCCCTGCTCAAGATCTTTTCACTGCTGTGGCTTTGCGCGGCGGCGAAAGGATTGGTTCCGCATTCCGCGAATATTCTGGGGAAAGTGTATTGGATGACGGAGTTGCTTGGCCGCTGGTCGATGGTCGATATCTTTGTCGTGGCGATTCTGGTAACGATGGTCCAGCTCGGAAATTATATGCGGGTCACGCCGGGTCCGGGTGCTTTGGCCTTTGCAGGAGTGGTGATCCTGACCATGTTCGCCGCAATGAGTTTTGACCCGAAGCTGCTTTGGGATCAGCTTGAGCGCGAGGCCGCGCGAGGCGAAATCAATATCAATTCCAAGAGTGAGTGACCCCGAACCAACTGCCGCGATTCCCGAGATACGTTCCGCCCAGCGCTGGAACGTGGTCTGGGCGGTGCCGATTCTCGCGATCCTGATCGGCGGCTGGATGTTGTATAAAAACATCAGTTCGAAAGGCCCCGAAGTCAGGATTCGATTTGATACCGCCGATGGAATTTCCGCAGGAAAAACCGAGATCCGCTGCCGTTCGGTCAGTGTTGGCAATGTCACCCGGCTTGAACTCGCCGAGGATTTGCAGTCGGTCCTGATCTACTGCCAGCTAGATAAAGGAAATGAATCGCTGCTGCGTAAAGGCACCCGCTTCTGGGTGGTGAGGCCCAGGGTGAGCGCCTCGGATATTTCCGGATTGGGAACCCTTTTGACAGGCGTTTACATTGAGTTGGAACCGGGAACCGGGAAATTGGGACCGAGAAAATACAAAGGCCGGGAAACTCCGCCGGCGACCAACAGGAGCATCCCGGGAAGGCGCCTGACCTTGATTTCCGAGGATGCCGGATCGCTGACCGCAGGGTCGCCGATCTATTACCGTGGCTATGAAGTGGGCAGGATCGAAAGCAGGAAGCTTGCGCCAGACGGCCAGCGGATCACTTATGAGGCGTTCATCCGTGAGCAGTATCAGATGCTGGTGAGGGAAAATACCAAGTTTTGGAACACCAGCGGGATTGATGTTTCCGCCGGAGTCGATGGCTTCAAGCTCAGAACCCCGTCTTTTCAGGCGATGGTTTCAGGGGGGGTTTCGTTCGCGGTTCAGGAGGGGACCGAGCCGGGAGCGCTGGCGAAAGACGGGGCGATCTACGAGCTGCATGAGGATGCGGATTCCGCCGACGAATCAACCTTCGAGCCGACGCTTGAACTACTGCTGCTTTTTGATCAGAGCGTTCGCGGTCTGGGCAAGTCCGCACCGGTGGAATACCGGGGCATTGTGATCGGGCGGGTGACGAATATTTCCTTCGACTACTTTCCCGATAACAATAACCAGAAGGTGCCGGTTCTGGTTCAGGTCGATCCCAATCTTCTGCGCGCAAGCGGCGAGGCGAGGCATCCGCGGGACGAGCTTCCTTTGTTGGAGGAGGCTGTGCGAAAGGGACTCCGGGCCACGCTAAAGACCGGCAGTTTGCTTACCGGTGCGATGTATGTGGATTTCGACTATTACAAAGACGAGGAACCCGTTGAGCTGGGTTTTCAGGGAGACTATCCGGTGGTGCCCACCATGCCTTCCGGTTTTGCCCAGCTTGAGGTCAAGCTGGCTTCCATTCTGGATAAAATCGATGCGCTGCCCCTGGAGGATGCCGTGACTCAAATTACCGCTGCGGCGGAGGAGTCCGCGAAAACCATTTCGGAAGCAAAGCTGGCGCTCAAGGAGATCGAGGAAGCTGCGGCCGCTGCCAAGACAACTCTCGAAGATCCGGCATTCCGGGAGCTGCCGGCCAATCTCCGGAAAACGCTCGCGTCGCTGGATAAGTCAGTTTCAAGCATCGGACCTGATGGGGCGATCCAAGGGGATTTGCTGAGAACGCTGGATGAACTGAGGGGTTCGCTGCGCTCGATCAAATCACTTACCAATACACTTCAGGAAAAGCCGAATTCCCTGCTGTTCGGAAAGGATGCTCCGGGAAATCCCAAGCCGAAAGCGGCTGGAAAGCGCTGAAATGAAAGGATTGCGATGACAAGAGTTTTTATGATCATGGGGACCGCGCTACTGCTGCTTGGTTGCGGGGGAACGGTACCGTCTTATTACGTTCTCACTGCGGAAGGGCCGGTCCCATCGGGTGGGGGCAGGTCGATCGGTGTCGGCCCGGTCACCTTGGCGGAGTATGTGGATCGCGAAAATCTCGTCATCCAAAGCGGGCCGAATCAATTGCAGATCGCGGAAAGCCACCTGTGGGCGGGCGATCTCGATAACGCCGTCGCAAGGGTCACTTCCATCAATCTCGGACATCAGCTGAGAACAGGAAATGTCCAGATTTATCCTTGGCAGCGCGATAGCGAAATCGATTACCAGGTGACCATGGATATCCGGGAGTTCCACGCCGGCAATGACGGCTTCGCACATATCGAGGCGGGCTGGAGAGTGTATGCCTTGCCGGGGAGACAATTGCGGGCCTCGCGGACATTTGTCGGCAGCGAGCCGATTACAGCCGAGGACTACCCTTCGGTGGTGGCTGCGCAATCGAGGTTGCTGGCCAAGCTGGCGGCGGACATCGCCGCTGGAATCAAGGGCAGGTGAACGATGGATTTCAGCCTGCACGAGCGT
>JACMMB010000165.1 GCA_014379305.1 Akkermansiaceae bacterium | reverse complement strand
TTCGCTTGAGGAGAAACCCTCCAAGCCGAAGTCAAACTATGCGGTTCCCGGGATCTACTTTTTCGACCGAAAAGTGGTTGAGTTGGTGAAAACCTTGAAGCCTTCGTCGCGTGGCGAACTGGAGATCACCGATCTGAACAGGCTTTATCTTGAGCTGGGTGAGCTCCGGGTGGAAATCCTCGGTCGCGGGACAACTTGGTTGGATACCGGCACACCCGATTCGCTTGCAGACGCTACGCAGTTCGTGCAGGTCATTCAGCAACGCCAGGGATTGAAAATCGCCTGTCCGGAAGAGGTGGCCTATCTCCAAGGTCGGATCGACCGGAAAAAACTTGGCGAGTCAGTTATCAAGTATGCAAAGTCGGCTTATGGCCAATACCTTGCCTCCCTTTGATGCTCTTGCAGAACCCCATTCAAATGAGTAGTAATCAAAATGATACTTGGCAGGGATTGAAAACCGCGGCGCGCGGAGGCTTGGATACCCGTGACTATTCGGTCGGTGGTCTCGCTGGCAGGCTTGGTGGTGTTGGAGTGAACGCTTCCGAAGCGATGGCAGGCCAATCCAATCTCGACGAGGCCTGGATACCAGGTGTCGAGATTTTCTCCAGGCGGGTTTTCCAACAGAAGGGGCGCGGTTACTTTGCAGAGCTGGCCCGTCCTAACGAAGGAGTGTTAGGCAGGATCGGTCTGAATCCCCGACAATGGGCTTCCGCACTTATGCATCGTGACAGCGCGAAGGGATTTCATATCCATCCGCCATTCGTTCCAGATGGCGAAGATCCAGAAAGTTGGTTCAAAAAATTGTATGCGGACTCCCCCGAAGATTACGCTATCAGGCCATATGAGAAAGAGCAGTGGGATGTGATGTTTTTTCTCACTGGAATTTGTGAAATGTTATTGGTGGACGAGCGAGCTGGAATGCCTCGGCGAATCATGCGTTTCACAATTCCGGGAGATAGTCGTCCAGGACCCGACAACGCGGCAGTGGTGATCCCACCCGGAGTGGCGCACGCGCTGCGCAATATCGGAAACGAAGATCTGCTGATGGCCTATGGCACCAGCACCACCTTCAATCCCGCTTGGGAAGGACGTATCGAAAGCGACGTGGAAAAGGCCCCGTTGCCAGCGGACTGGGAGAAGTATTTGGCGATGAATGCAGGTTAATCTGGACGTAGTTAGACGCCCTCAAGAAACCAGAATCACTCAGTGCGTGATTCCCGCGTTGACCGGAAAAATGCGCGGTACCAAATTTCCAGCCCCATCAGTGTCCAGAGCCTCAGTTCCTCGTTGCGGCGGCCTTTCGTGTGATCAGCCAGAAGATTCTTGACGACCCGGCGGTTGAAATAGCCGCTGGTGAAAGAATCCGGACCTAACAGCAAGTCGTGCACATAGTCCTTCAAGCCGCCACGGAACCAGTTGTCTAGAGGAACCTTGAACCCAACTTTCTTACGATCAACAATATTTTCGGGAAGATGTTTGCGGGCGATTTCCTTGATCAACCATTTGCCGCTGCTGCCCTTGATTTTCATCCCGGAATCCACACGGAAGGCCAGCTCGACCAACTCGTGGTCAAGGAAGGGCGGGCGGTTCTCTACGCCCGCCGCCATGGACATGCGATCACCTCGCTCCAGCAGATTGTCTGCCAGCCAAGTGTGGCAGTCGACGTAGAGCATCCGGCGCAAGTGATCACCTTCCGCCCGGTCCCATTGACCCGGCTCGTTGCATTTACCGTAACCGGTCCTCAGAGACTTTCGTTCATACCAAGTAAACGGACCGAACCAGGTTTGCATGCGCTCCGCAGAAGAGCGTGCCGCCAAGGCACGTCCCGCCTGCCGCATGCGATTCTTCGATTCGGGCAGCAGACGCTCGCCGATGCGGAAAACTGGAACCCGCAGAAATCCCGGCAATGCCGCCAGCGGCGCAAGCTTAGGTTCGTAGGAATATTTCGGATAGCCGCCGAAAATCTCGTCGCTGCCCTCACCTGATAGAAGCACCTTGACCTCCGCGCGGGCCTGCCGCGCGATCTTGTGAATGGCAATATCGGCAGGTTCACTCATTGGGCCGTCGCGATGCCAGCTCAGCTTTTCCCATAGCTCCATGAAGTCATTGGAGTCGACCATGACCTCGTGATGCACGGTTCCGACAGCCTCGCTGACCTGGCGGGCGAAAGGAAGTTCGTCAAATCGCGGATCCGAGAAACCGGCGGCAAATGTCTGCACCTCGCCTCCCTCGCGAAGTTTCTTCATCAGGGCGACCGTAAGGCTGCTGTCCAGGCCACCGCTGAGATAGGCACCCACGGGAACATCTGCGACCAGCCTCAGTGCCACGGCTTCTTGAAGTTTCTCTTCCACCGCCCGAATGGCAGCGTCCCCTGTTAGCATTGTCTCCCGATTGCGGGCGGGAAGCGACCAGTAGACCTCCTCACGCAGACTCCCGTCCTTTCCGATATGCATGGCGGTGCCCGGTGCCAGTTTTCGAACGCCCCGGAACAAAGTACGTGGAGGCGGGACGGAGCGATAGGTCAGATATTCCTCTACCGCGTCGTCGTCAATCTCCGGCTGACCGATTACCGGCAAGAGAGCTTTGATTTCACTGGCAAAGGCTACGAAATCGGGGCTGACATGGTAATAGAAAGGAAGGATGCCCAGCCTGTCCCGAGCCACCAACAGTGATTCTTTGGTTTCGTCGTAACAGGCAAATGCGAACTGTCCGTTCAATTTCGCAAGTCCCTGCAATCCCTCGATTCGTAATATCTCCAACAGCACTTCCGTATCGCCGTGGGTGCGCAGCGTCACTCCTTGGCGGATGAGTTCGGCCCGCAAGGCCTGATAGTTGAAGATCTCACCGTTGAAAGTAATGTGAAATGCGCCGTTTGCGGATGTCATCGGCTGCGGAGAGCCTGCCAAATCGATAATGGATAGCCGTGTATGACCAAATCCAAGGCCGCCCAATACGAGGAATCCTTCACCGTCCGGTCCACGGTGGTGTAGTTGCGAAGCCATTTCTCGCAGCAGTCCTTCGTCCGCTTTGCGACCGTTGAAATATCTGACACCGACAATTCCACACATATGTTTTTCTTCGTCACCGCAGCATGACCACACCCCGGGCCCGTCCCGGGCCGCTCGTTGCTGCCGCTGCGATCCTGGCAAAAATTTCTAGCCACGTCCACCCAGTATTGTATTCACTCAAATGAAGTTCGCATCCGCGCGATTGTCTGAAAATGCCGACATGGCAGGGCAAGCGTCGGAGCCAGGACGGCCGCCTAGCTTATCTCCGGTCTCGTCCTGGCAAGGCCTGACAATCAATCCACTTCTCCCCTGAGTGAACGAGAACTTATCAAAAGCCGCAATGGCATGGCGGCGGAAGGGGAACCTTGTTTGAATTTTCGGTCCATCGGAATTGTGCGCCTACGCGGTGCTTTTGCGACTTTAATACTGCTCTGCATGGCGTTCATCCCCGTGTTCCAAGACTGGTTCAAGGTCGCGATGGAATCGGATCTGCATTCTCATGTGATTCTGATTCCTTTGGTTTCCGCATATTTGTTAGTGACCGATCGCAAGGATCTGGCATGGGATTCGAAACCTTCACCTGTTGCTGGCAGCGGAATGCTATTGCTAGCAGGAGTAGTTTTCGGTTGGTTGCTGCTATCCAATCCACCTTGGTCGGAGGTCGATCTGACGGCAGTGAAGATGCTTTCGCTGGTTGGTTTCTTGTGGGGGATTGGCTTGATGTTTGCCGGCAGCCGGTGGATGCGCTCGGCCATCTTCCCGATGGGATTTCTTTTGTTCATGATTCCGCTTCCTGATCTGGCGGTCGAGCAACTGGAGCATCTCCTGATGGTGATGTCCGCCCGCTTGGCGGAGATTATTTTCGCGGCCAGTGGAATTCCTATTTTCAGAAATGGCCAGCTTCTAGAACTGCCGGGCGTTGTTCTCAAGGTGGCCCAGGAGTGCAGCGGCATCCGCTCATCTTGGGTGCTCTTCATCACCAGCGTGCTGGCCGCATATCTTTTTCTTCCGACCATGCCACGGAGAATCGCGTTGGTAGCGGTGGTGTTGCCGCTCGGCGTCCTGCGCAACGCGGTCAGGATCTATGTGATCGGCTGGCTTTGCGTCAATCTGGGCCCTGAGATGATCGACAGCTGGATTCATCGGAAAGGAGGGCCGGTATTTTTCGCCGTTTCACTGGTGCCGTTGTTCGTGATTGCTTGGTGGCTGAGAAGTCGGAAAACCGTGAGAATCGCCAACGGGCGTGCGGCAGATTTTGTCTGAAAGCTGGCGGTAAGATTGCCCGGTAGCTCGGAGTTTCCCCCTTGTGATTGACCACCTGGAGGTAATTTCGGGTGCGAAGAAAAGGTAGTGACTTTTCTCGAATCAACAGGCATAAAGTCCCTACATTGCGGCGTTTTGGGCCAATGATTGATCGCCTACTCCACCCACATTGCTGTCACTGTGACTTCATTACAATTGCCCTCCCACCCGATTATGAAAACCAAGAACTTGAAAGTTCCGGGCGCCCTCCGGCGCGTTATCCGCTCGCTCGCGAATGTCACTGACTTGCGGCCAAGGCTCCGTGCCGCATTTTCGGTTGGTCTATTGGCCTCGGCTTTTTTTCTATCAACGGCCTGCAGTCCCACGACGTACGATATTCCTTCGAACGCTTACTCGTCATCGCCCAAGGGAACACTTTCCGTGGGTGACACGATCCGGGTGACCTACCCGGGCGCGCCCGAGTTCAATCAGACGTTGAAGATCCAAGCCGACGGAAAAATCGGATTGCCGATGGTTGGCAATGTAAGCGCGTCCGGACGAACCGCGAGTTCCCTCCAATCGTCCCTGACCGCGATGTATGAATCGCGCCTCAATGATCCGACGGTATTTGTAAGTCTGGATAAGCCCGCGGCCTCGGTCTATGTCTCCGGAGAAGTAGGGGCCCCAGGCAAGCTGTTGCTTGATCGTTCGCTCACGGCGCTGGAAGCTGTGATGGAAGTTGGTGGATTTTCGAAAGCGGCCAATCCCAAGAAAGTTTACGTGATCCGGACCGAAGGCGGAAATCAAAAGCGATATGTGTTGAATCTCGCGAACCCGCTGAGCGGCTATGAAAGCCAGGCCTTTTATTTGCGCCCCTACGATGTGGTGTACGTCGAACGGAGCAACTGGTAGCATCCGTGCCGAACCTGGAAAAAATCAACGAGGTATGGTTGCTCCCGCGACCGTGCCTTTTTTTTGCACCGGATCGCAAACTGTGGGTAGAATCCCTAAGCGAGGGAT
>JACMMB010000019.1 GCA_014379305.1 Akkermansiaceae bacterium | reverse complement strand
GTTTTTTTGCAAACCAAGGGAAGTGGTTTGGACGAGCAAATCAGCGGCATGGCAGTATTCAATGAGATTCGGATCATCGAAAGTCAGAGTGAAAATTTTTGTGTAGGATGAGATGATTAGCAGCCGGCTTGCGAGAGCGATGATTTTGTCGAGGCTGCGGTTGACGAGTGTGAGTTTTGCAGGTTTTTGCAAAGCGCACTGGGTGGCGATTGCCTGCCCTGCCCCGCCTCCCGCTCCCAGGATCAGGCTATGGGTATCGCCGAGTTTGAGATCAAATGCTTCGTCTATGGCACGCATGAATCCTGGACCATCCGTATTGTAACCGAGGCTGTCATTTCCTGCGAAAACCACAGTATTCGCTGCTCCAAGCAAGCGGGCTTGATCGGAAATCCGTGAGCACGTTTCAAGGGCTTCAAATTTGTGCGGAGCGGTCACATTGCACCCTATGAAGCCAAATTCCCTCATCTTGTCGAAAGCCAGGGGAAGTTTCCCGGGTTCGACTTCAAGCCTGATGTACGAGATTTCTATGCCCAATGCATCGAGAGCCGATTGGTGAAGCTGTGGCGAGGAGGAATGAGAAACCGGATAGCCGAGGACTGCGAGTTTCGCAGGCTTCGATCCACGGACTGCCTGTTCTAGAGTGTCTAGGGTGAAAACGTGTTGCATGGAATTCTCACCGGTAAGGATTTAGAGAACGTATGCTTTCTCTTAATTGGCGTGCGGACCATTGGCCAGGAGCGGTCGACTTTTCCCCGATGAAACCATAATTCAAAACACTTCCCGCTTGTGCGCAAAGTAGGCGGGAAACCGGCGCCAGAACTCCCATGCCCATGGTTGAAAGTGGTATGCCCGGATCGCTCATCTGGAAGTGAGCCAGTTCGGTCAGGTCGTCCATGGTTTGGAGGCGGGCGGCGACTTTGAATGCGGTAGCTCCCGCCTCTCTGGCGATTTCAGCGTGGGTAAGCAGTTTTTGGCGTGAAGGAAGTTGTTGGAAGTCATGATATGAGGCAATCCAAGGAATTTTTTCCGAGATGATTTCTGATATCAAGCCGCTCATCTCCGAGGTGCTGATCGCCTCGATATCGATCATCGTAGCGTCTGGAAGAGCTGTTTTCAGTAGAGCCATGCGATCCCGAAGATTCAAATCGTAAGGCGATCCTTCGGAATGGCGGCGGGCTGTGAAAAGAATCGGAAAAGGCAACAGGTGATGCCAGAGAGCCGGGCCGGTGCGGGCGATTTCCTTATGATAAAGGTCCAGCCGGATTTCCACCAAGTCACATTGTTCGGCAAGCGATGCCGGCGTCGATTGGATGATCGAATCAAGATCCCCGAAGCTGCCAACTATCAAGGTTGCGGGATTGGGAAAGATGAAAGGCAGCCGGGACATGAATTAGTGATGGGTTGGGGGCTGGCATTCGTCAATAGCTTGCGGCAGTCAATGGGGGAATCGATCAGGTAGGCAGAGAAAATCTTCTTACTTCCATCCTTTTATCTGGTCAAACCAACCTTGGGTTTCCTAGTTTCCAGAGAAACCCGAATTGTATGCGAAACACAAAACCCACTTTACTCACGACAGCCTTAGGTGCCCTGCTATGTCTTTTCTCCATTTCCGCTGCCAAGGCGCAGGCATACAAGGTTGAGGCGGCTAAACCGGGCTTTGAAGAAATCAAGTCTCCGGAGTTCGGTGGTGGCGAACAGAAATCGTTCAAGCCGAAAAACTGGCTGGAAATGGAGACGTCATTTACGATGCAAATGGCTCCGGAACCTCCTTCGAAAACCGCAGAGAGAATTCTCGTAAAGTGGTATGTCGCGGTGGACCATCCCGAGAAGAAGGGAGCATATCTGCTTTTAACAAAGGATGTGACTCACGTGAATGTTCCTTTGAATGAGGAAATTTTTGTATCGGTCTATCTCTCTCCAGCCTCGGTGACGCGGATTACCGGTTCCGATCGTGGCGGCAAGGGAGCTGTGAAATTTGTGGGTTATGAGATTCTCATTAACGGGGAGAAGGTTGCTGCGGATACGGATAACGGAAAGGTTGGCTGGTGGAACCAGGCCTCCGATAAAATTTCCCGGAGCGACACGGTGCCCCTGCTGAATAAGTCCGAAACACCATTTTCAAACATGTGGTGGGATCGCTACGCTGAAATCCTGATCGAGCGCCGCTGATGCGGAGGTTTGATTTTCGAGAAAATTCCCGCTAGATTTCCATTCATTCAATTCTTGCCCGTAAATCATGGCTGATACCCAGACCACCGTCGCACTCAATCTTGGCTCCCAGCGAATCGGCATGGCCGTCTTCGAGACTTCGAAGAACGGCGGACTGATTCTCAAGGGTTATGAAACAGACAATATTATCGCCGATCCGGCATTCGAAGCATCGCGCGAGGCCCAGATAAAAGTAGCGGTGGAGGACATGGCCCGGAAACTTAAAGTTTCAAAATCAAAAGTCCGCTATGCAATCTCCGGCCAGGCGGTTTTTACTCGTTTTGTCAAACTTCCACCGCTTCAGGATGACAACATCGAACAGTTGGTCACCTTTGAAGCCCAGCAACACGTTCCATTTCCCATCCATGAGGTTGTTTGGGACTATGAGTTGATTGAGGGTAGTGGCGATAAAGAGGTCGTAATCGTCGCGATCAAAGGCGATATACTTACTGAAATCGACGATACCGTGAACGCGGCAGGCTTGACTACCGCCGAAGTTGATGTGGCGCCAATGGCTCTTTATAATGCTTTCCGGGCAGCATACGGCACACCCGAGGAACCTATTCTGATCATCGATATCGGGGCGAAAACCAGCAACCTGCTCTACGTAGAAGGAAAACGCTTTTTCACCCGAAGTGTTTCCATTGGTGGTTCTTCGATCACGGCGGCTATTGCTAAGGAGTATAAAATTTCATTTCCTGACGCTGAATACCAGAAAGTAACCAATGGTCTCGTTGCTCTGAGTGGCGGCCATACGGAAACCATGGATGAGTCAGTCGCGGCTCTCGCGATGGTGATCCGCAATGCTCTTACCCGGCTGCCTGCGGAAATCGCGCGGACCACCAATTATTATCGAAGTCAGCACGCCGGGAATTCCCCCCGGCGTGTCCTGCTTGCGGGCGGCGGGGCCAATCTTCCCTACACCTTGGAATTTTTCAGTGAAAAACTCAATCTGCCGGTAGAGTTTTTCAATCCGCTTGCGAAGATTTCCATTGGCAAGGGAATGGATACCAAACTGCTCCAGCTTGAGGCGCACACCATGGGAGAACTGATCGGCCTCGGGCTTCGTGGAATAGGCAAATCCACTATCAATATCGACCTGGTGCCAGCAGCAGTCGAAGTCACGCGCGCGGCTGATCGACGCAAGCCGTTCCTGATCGCTGCCGCAGCGCTGCTCGTAACCGGATTTGCAGCTTGGGCGGTTTTCCAGAACATGGCTGCTGGCAAGGCGGAGGACCGCAACCGCACGATGGGTGAGATTCGTGAAAACCTTTCACCGTTCGAATCAGAAATCCGGGGATTGCTGAAAAAAGAAGGAGAGCTTACGGAAGTGGCGAATGCTTATACAACTATCGAATCCAACCATGCTTTCTGGTTCGATCTGCTTGGCGAACTGCGCGGTGCCTTCGCCAGTGACGCGGTTTGGATGACGGAAATGAGTCCGCTTTACGCCTATGATCCGCTGCAGTTGGTTGATGGCAAAGCTCCGGCCGCGCTCCCGGTGGTGAAAACGGATTTTGCAAACAGCCAGGGAGCAAGCGCCAGCTCGATCAACAGTCCTCCTGTAGTTGCCGGTGCGAACAATGCCGCTCCCCGTTCGCGCCGCGGTTTACAGCCGGCTCCACCTGCAACTGAAGCGAACGCAGTACGCATCAAGGGTTTTTGGAGAGAGAATCCCCGCAGCCAAAACATTGTTTCGGATTTATTGAAGCAGCTGCGCGAGAATTCCAAAAGCTTCAGTTTCACGGCCAAGGACCAAAAAGGGAAGGACGTCATGCTCGGTGATGAGCAGATCCTCAGGATCAGTGTCGCCGGTGGTGAGGGGGATCTTGGATTCCAGTTCGAGCTGACACTGCCTTTGGCACGCCAGGTGGCCGTTAAATAGTTACACTACTTTCAACTTATGAACTGGATTAAAAGCAACCCCTTCATTTCCACCTTGGCTGCGATCACGCTATTTCTTTCCGCAGCATTGTTATTTTTCGCTTCCCGAGGCTCTTCCAGATACGAACAAGCCAAGCTGGAGTTTGAAGAATCCTATCAGGGCGTCACCAAGTCCGAAAGCATCCCTCTCTATCCGACCGCTGAGAATCGCGATGGCAAGCGCAAGACCCTCAATGAATACCGGCAATCCATTGGCGAACTCCGAGAGTTGTTTGATGGCTACCGGCCCGGGGAATTCGAGGTGCTTTCACCACAGGCTTTCACAGATCGCCTGAAGACTGCAAATGATGAAGTAATCAAAGCTTTTGAAGAGGCGGATTGCACAATTCCTGCCGGCTTTTTTCTGGGCTTTGAAAGTTATCGGGACCAGCTCGCCCAATCAGATGCCACGGGACTGTTGGACTATCAGTTGAAGGGCTTGAAACATGCTCTTCTGCAACTGGCGGAAGCCCGCCCCAGCGAACTTAGGAAAGTTTATCGCGAAGCAATTCCCGAAGAATCCGGTGAGAGTTACCAAAGCGGTCCCAACGATGTCACCCGCAACTTCGGATTTGAAATCAGTTTCAAAGGATCGGAAAACGCTTCCCGGAAATTTCTGAGCTCGCTGGGTAAGACCGAGCCCTATTATTACGTCGTCCGCTGTGTGAAGATCGATAATGAACGGCTTACACCGCCACGTGTCGAAGATGCGAAATTTGAAAAACCGGCGGAAACAACTTCCGCGCCTGACAACAGCAACCCGTTTGGTGGAGCATTCTCCATTCCCGGGGAGGAAGAACCGGCTGCGTTACCTGCGGATGAAGACGCCCCGCCCGCAAAGGATGACGCAGCTGCGGATGATATTACTGAAAACAAATCAGATGCCAGCGCTGGTTTAAAAGACTCGTCCCGAATTCTCGCACAAGTCCTCGGCAGTGAGGAAGTGATCGTTTTTGTCCGTTTCGATCTAACGATGTTTCTTCCTACGCAAGAACTTCCCAATCCCTGATCCAACCCACGTTTTATCCATGCCCTGGTTTTCTAAAAATTACGAAAAAGTCGCCCTCGGAGCGGCTGCAATCGCTGCCATAGGCCTGACCTTTTTAGGCTGGACGAAACTCAGCGCTGTTGACGAAGAGTTCAATGTTGAGCCTAAAGGCAGCGGCAAGAACGATCCGGCGGTTACCAACGCGGATCTTGTCGCAACCGCAAAATCTTCATTCCAACTCGAAAGGGCATGGATCAAAGGCGATGATGAGGGTCGCCCGGTTGATCTGTTTACGGGGGTGCCTCTGTTTGTTAACAAAAACGATACCAGCAACCCTGTTGACCTCCCGGAAAGTGAGCCTGTCCATCCTCCCATACCCAACCAGTGGTGGGTTGATAATCGTATCGACCCGGGCTTCGGCGATTCTCCACTCCGCGACGAGGATAAGGATGGCTTTTCAAATCTTGAGGAGTTTACTTCCAAAACCGATCCGAACAACGATGGGGATTATCCGGATTTGATCACGAAACTGATTTACTCTGGCGATGAGAGCCTTGAATGGGTGTTGCGGCCCGGGTTTGAGGATCAAGGTAGTTTTTCTTTTGAATACAGTGATAACGAGCGTCGCCAAATGCGGACGGGACCTGCGAATCCTGTGATGCCCGGAACACTTTTCTTCGATAAAGACCCGATAAAGGAGCGTTTCAAATTGCTCGGCGCGGAAATTCGCAAGGAGAAGAACGAAGCGATTGATCAGGAGGTGGAAGCCAATATTGTGAAAATCGAAGATCAAAAACCGAATAAGAAAGGCACGGTTTATGAAATTCCAGCCATGTTCAGGAAAGACAATGCCAGGAAATTTTACCAATATGACCGGACTGCTGTTCTGAGTTTGAACGCACTCGGTTTGGAAGGGAAGGAATTCAAAGTGGAAGAGTTCACCACTTTTGCATTGCCACCGAATGCCAAAGTCAAAAATTACACGCTCAAGGAAATCACTCCCGACATGATCACCATCGAATACAAAAACAGTGATGCCCAAACTGTGACAATAGCCATCGCCAAAGGGACTCCCGGGCCAGTAGCCCCCTGATAGCAAATTTGTTAAGATTTCATAAAAATGCGCTTTCCAAACCATACAAACCCCGCCAGAACCTCATCGTTCCTTATGCAAAAAACTCCAATGTATCGATCCAGCACTGTCCTAACCCTGATGGCACTCGCTGCCACCATCCCGCTCACAATTTCCGTAGCAGAAGGCGGGGAAGGCTATTCCGGGATGAGCGGCCTCGCCCAACGTGAAATGATCCGCCGCCAGGAGGCGGTTGCTGAAGCCGACCGTCTGTTTCTCGAAGGACGCGAAGCCTATGCGAAGGGCGACTACCAGCAAGCGGTCGATAAATTCCGTCAGGCATTGAGCACGCTGCCGGATGCCCCGATGCTTTCCGATCGGCGCCAGAGCTATACCGATCACCTAAGCGATGCCAGTGTTGCCCTTGCCCAACAATTCCGTAAAGTCGGCAAGTATACCGAAGCGCGTGCGCTTCTCGACGGGGTGCTTGCGCCGGATGTCGATCCTTTGAATTTCGCGGCAAAACAGGAACTCGGCTACCTCGATGATCCGATTCGCACCAACCCGGCTCTTGATTACGAACATACCCAGAATGTAGACACCGTCCGCCG